>JAKAKQ010000294.1 GCA_021813425.1 Nitrospirota bacterium | reverse complement strand
AGGGTCCTGATGCGACAGGAAAGATACGGGATATCTGCGGGCCAACCAATCCTCATGTTGCCAGGGAAAAAAGACCTGGATGCATTCGCGCTTTGGGCACAGTTGTCCCTCTGAAGGATGCTGCTGGAACCGATATTGGCGAAAGAATGGATAATCTCATCCACGCTTCAGCTACAAATAGCGAAGCTGAACGGGAAATCAAACTATGGTTCAAGCCCAGTGATTTCCCTCCGTTCATGCGCTCTTATCCTACCGAGGTAAATAAGGAAGACCATTATTATTTCAAGGACAGTAATCTATATATAACACATGAACCGGACAGCGTTTGCTTGATTGCCCCTGGCGATGTTGTTTGGAAGTCTGATCTCGACGCACTGCGTTTGATGCACCAAGGTTTGCCTTCTTCCCCTACTCTTCGAGCAGTGGCTGCCAAATACCTCATAAACTATACTGTGTAGAGATAGAAGGAGCTTGTTTCTTCGTGAAACACATTTTCCATTCTACCAAGAAATGCAGCGATCGGGATTATCAGAAGAGGTTTTGCCTTTGAAACCTAACATAATGTAGTACACTGTTCTGATTTTCCTGCAACAGCATCTTTTAAGATACTCTATTTCTCTTTTTCTCTTGAAATACATTTAAAAACCTATAGTTAACTGCCTCAGAAGATATCTTTGTCATTTAGATATCGATGCCTGCTTTATTGACATTGAACTGCAAAAACAAGTATTATTTAAATAAGAACATAAAGGTTCTGACGAGGAGATAAAGATGTTTGAGAAATTTACAGAACGAGGCAGAAAGGTCATAATATTTGCTAAAGAAGAGGCTGAAAAACGCCAGAATGATTACCTCGGGACTGAACACCTCCTGCTTGCAATCTTAAGAGAAGATGACGGGCTGCCTTTTGCAATATTAAAAAAGATGGGTCTTGCTATTGAAGAGCTCAGGATGGAAATAGAAAGGAATCTACCGGCTGGCATGAACTTGCTGGCATTTGGAGATATTCCCTTTACACCAAGAGCAAAAAAAGTACTTGAACTCGCTGTGGAAGAGGCAAGACTGCTCGGACATAATTATATCGGAAGTGAACACCTTCTGTTAGGTTTAATAAGGGAAGACGAAGGGATAGCAGGTAAAATTTTGCGCAATCTCGGAGCAAATCTGCTTGGCGCAAGACAGTTGACAATCAATCTTTCCATGAAATCCTATACACATATAAGGGAGAAACGAAGTGCAACCCCTGCCCTTGATGAATTCGGAAGGGACCTTACATTAATGGCAAAGGATAACCGCCTTGACCCTGTAATAGGCAGGGAAGACGAGATAGAAAGGGTCTTGCAGGTTCTTGGAAGGAGAATCAAAAACAATCCGGCTGTAATCGGTGAGCCAGGTGTTGGTAAAACTGCAATAGTAGAAGGCCTCTGCCAAAGGATTGTGACTAGTGATGTGCCTGAGAGCCTGATGGGCAAAAGAATCATTTCTCTTGATCTGGGGGCCCTCATTGCCGGGACGAAATATCGCGGCCAGTTTGAAGAGAGGCTCAAAATAGTGATGAAGGAAATCGTTCAGGCTGATAATATTATATTATTTATTGACGAACTGCATACCTTAATAGGCGCAGGGGCAGCCGAAGGTTCTATAGACGCCTCAAGCATGCTGAAACCAGCGCTTTCAAGAGGCGAAATACAGTGCATCGGCGCTACAACACCCGATGAATACAGAAAGTATATTGAAAAAGACAGGGCTCTCGAAAGGCGATTCCAGCCGATATATGTACAGCCGCCTGATATAAATAATACCATCGAGATATTAACAGGTTTGAGGTCAAGATATGAGGCGCACCACAAGGTAAAATTCAGCGCTGAAGCTATAATTGCGTCAGCAAAACTTTCCGATAGATATATTCCTGATAGATTTTTACCCGATAAGGCGATAGATGTTATTGATGAGACAGGCTCAAGGATAAAGTTGAAACGGTTCACTCCTCCTTTTGAGTTGAAAGAGATAGAGTCCAGGATAAATCGGCTTTCAAAAGAAAAGAACCTTTATGTAAAACTGCACGACCTTGAAAAAGCTTCTTCGATAAGGGTTGAGGAAGAGAAGGCTCGAAAATTGCTTGACCAGGGTCAAAAACAATGGAGAGAAAGCCTGAGCAGGGAAATCCCTGTTATCAGAGAGGAAGATGTTGCCTATACAGTGTCAAAAATGACAGGGATACCAATAGTAAAGATTGAGGAAAAAGAGTCCGAGAAACTCTTACGGATGGAGGAGGATCTTCACAAGAGAATAATAGCTCAGGAAGAAGCCGTGAAATTGGTTTCAAGGTCATTAAGGAGATCAAGGGCCGGCTTGAAGAATAGTAAGAAACCCATAGGTTCTTTCTTCTTCCTCGGACCAACAGGGGTTGGGAAAACAGAACTTGCAAAGGCGCTCGCAGGCTTACTTTTTAATGATGAGAATTCTCTTATTAAGATCGATATGTCCGAGTATATGGAGAGGTTCAATGTCTCCAAGCTGACTGGCGCTCCTCCAGGCTACGTCGGCTATGAAGAAGGCGGACAGCTTACCGAAAGAGTAAGAAAGAAACCTTATTCCGTAATACTTTTCGACGAGATAGAAAAAGCACATCCCGATGTATTCAATATACTATTGCAGGTGCTCGATGAGGGAGTTCTGACCGACAGTTTTGGAAGGAAGGTTGACTTCAAAAATACGGTAATAATTATGACATCAAATGTTGGCGCCAGAATTATAGAAAAAGCTACTCCTCTTGGTTTCCAGAGGGAAAAATCAGATGTGATTTATGATACCATTAAGGAAAACGTTCTCAATGAATTAAGAAAGACGTTTAATCCTGAATTCCTTAACCGTGTTGATGAAATAGTTGTCTTTCACCCGCTTGAAAAGAAACATCTGCTGTCTATAATCGATCTGCTTATAGAGGAGACGAACAAGTTGCTCATCGAAAAGGAACTCGTACTCGAAGTATCCCAGGAAGTAAAAGAATGGATAGTCGAACAGTATTATAAGCCTGCTTATGGCGCAAGGCCCATGAGAAGAGCTGTGCAAAAAGTTATAGAGGATCCTCTTTCTGAAGAAATCCTTAAGGGTAAATTCAAGGAAATCGGCAAGATAAAGGTTTTACTGGAATCAGGAACCCCTGTTTTTGTGTCTGTTGAAGAGGAGCCTGTTCTTTCCGGAGTAAATTAAAGCCAGAAAGTTAATCTCTTCTGTCCGCTTTAAAAATATTTTAAAAAAGGATTTGAATATTGAAAAGTAAATCTGTAATAATTGCTTTACTGTTAATAGCTGGAGTCGCCCTTGTGATATTCAGCATTAGTCTTCGCAGTACAGGAAAGGCTGTAGTTGAAGGGCTGCATGCGCCGGAGTTAGAGGTCATTGATCATTCAAGCGGTAAAAAGCTGTTGCCCTCTGATCTCAAAGGCAGAGTCCTGTTTGTCAACTTCTGGGCTTCATGGTGCCAACCGTGTAAAGATGAAATGCCCTCGATAGAGGCATTACATCGGGAGATGTTCGTCAATGATAAATTCCGAATGATAACTATCCTGTATAAAGACAGCCTTCAGAATGCTTTGGAATATATGGGGGGCAGCGGATATACTTTTCCGGTTTATTCTGATTTGAAAGATTATTCATCGAAAAATTACGGGGTAACCGGAGTGCCTGAAACTTATCTCGTTGATAAAAAAGGTATCTTAAGAAAGCGTATAATAGGCCCCTTTGAATGGAATTCTCCGGATGCCAAAAGCTTTATCGTTTCTTTACTCAATGAATAATGATAAAACCAGAATGTACTGACAATGCCTTCCTTTTTATCGGCAGCCTTTTCTCTTCAGACAATATCTTCGATGCAGTTTTAACAACTTTAACCGAAAATTTCGGCAATATTTTATACAAAACCCCTACCCTGCCCTGGAATTATACATCTCACTATAATAAAGAGTTGGGGACCTCAATATACAGAAATTTTATTTTTTTTGAAAAATCCATAGATCCCTCATATCTTGTAGATGTAAAACTGATAACAAATGAGATAGAAAGGGTTTTTTCCCATAACAACAACAGGCAGATAAACCTTGACCCCGGTTATATAACTCTTGCAAAGGTGGTCCTTGCTTCTACAAAGAATTATTCTCACAGGATCTATTTAGGCAGGGCTATTTACGGCGAACTTGCTTTGCTTTTCAAAAACGGTAAATTCATATCATTGCCTTATACTTACAATGATTATAAAGACGAGATTTATCTGAACATTTTCATGAAAGTCAGAAGACTGATTAAAGAAAAGATCGGGTCTGATTAATCGTTGTTAGATCAGAACCAGATTATCCCTGTGTATGACCTCATCAGAGTATCTGTAGCCCAGAACCTTTTCTATCTCAGATGTTTTCCTTCCCTTGATCTTCTCTATTTCTGAAGAAGAATAGTTCGCTATCCCCTTTGCAATCCGTCTCTCGTCAGAATCAATACAGTATACTGCATCTCCGATCTCAAAAGAACCGCTTACAGTCAAAACTCCTGACGGCAGAAGGCTCTTGCCTCCGTGAATCAATGCCTTGACAGCTCCTGTATCAATATGCAGATTCCCTTTCGCACGGCATCCATAGATTATCCATCCTTTCTTTGAAGAAAGTTTTTCTTTTTTGGATTTGAATTCTGTCCCATGTAAGTTTCCCTTAAGGAGAGATGCAAGGATGCCATTTTTTTTACCGCTTATTATATTTACAGTAATCCCGTTGTTTACAGCCCTTTTTGCAGCAAGAATTTTTGAATACATTCCGCCGGTACCGACAATGCTCCCTGCACTGCCTGCTATCGCTTCAAGTTCCGGGGTTATCTCATCAACAGTCTTTATAAGAACTGCACCATGACTTTTTTTTGGGTCATCAGAGAAGAGGCCATCAACATCAGACAGTATTACAAGTCTTTCAGCATCAATAAGTCCTGCGACCAATGAAGCAAGGTGGTCATTGTCACCAAACTTTATTTCATCAGTTGCAACTGTATCATTCTCGTTTATTACCGGTACAACACCGTATGAGAGAAGCGTCAGCAGTGTATTTTTGGAATTTATATATCTTTTCCTGTCAGTAAAATCATCGCGTGTAAGAAGCACCTGTGCAACTTTTTTTTTGTATTCTCCAAAGCCTTTTTCATATGCCCACATCAAGCTGCTCTGTCCGACCGCAGCCGCAGCCTGCTTATGCTGTATGTCCTTAGGTTTTTCCTTTAACCTGAGTTTTCTCATGCCGGCAGCAACTGCCCCGGAGGAGACGAGTACAACGTCATACCCCATATCATGAAGTTCGGAAATCTCAGACGCTATGGATGAAATGCGCTTTGTATCAAGTCCTTCTTTTACATCAGCAAGTATATTGCTGCCTATTTTTACAACGATCCTTTTCATAAATATTTCTTACAGTAATGGCAAAATTATACATCACTAAAGGCTATGTTGTCATTAACCCCTTTTACTTAATTATTTTTTTCTTCAATTTTAGCAGCAAGATAAGAAAGGATCTTTTTAATGCCTTTCCCGGTTACCGCGGATATAGGGAAAAAATCTATTGAATTGTCTTTACAATACTTTGTTAATTTGTAGAGCCTTTTTTTATCTACTGCAATGTCAATTTTGGTACCTACAACAGCCTGCTGTTTTTCCAATAATTTTGGGCTGTATAGGCCGAGTTCATTATTTATTTTTTTAAGCTCTTCAACCGGGTCGGCATTTACAATATCTGAAACATCAACAAGATGTAGAAGCATTGATGTGCGCTCAACATGTCTCAGAAACTGATGACCAAGTCCTGCGCCTTTATGTGCGCCTTCTATCAGTCCCGGGATGTCAGCGACAACAAAACTCATATACCCTGCAAGCTTTACAACGCCAAGGTTAGGAGTTAATGTCGTGAACGGATAATCAGCTATTTTGGGTTTTGCTGATGAAATGACCGATATGAGAGTTGATTTACCGGCATTAGGCATCCCTATTAAACCGACATCTGCAAGGAGTTTGAGTTCCAGTATTAACCATTTCTCTTCTCCTTCTTCTCCTGGCTGTGCAAACCTCGGTACCTGCCTGGCTGGAGTAGCAAAATGTGAATTCCCCAGTCCTCCCCTGCCTCCTTTTACTGCAGTAAAAAAATCACCGTCTCTGACAAGGTCAGCCTCGACAGAGCCTGAGTCTGACAGTTTAATTACTGTTCCAGCAGGTACAGGAATAATCAGGTCATCCCCGTTTTTGCCGTGCATTTTTTTCCCCATACCGTTCTGGCCATCTTTCGCTTTGTATTCACGTTTATATCTGAAATCGATTAGCGTATTCAGATGGCTCGTTGCTTTTATTAAAATATCCCCCCCTTTTCCTCCATCACCTCCGTCAGGACCTCCCCTTGGGACATATTTTTCCCTCCGAAAGCTGACGCAGCCTTTTCCGCCATGTCCGCTTTTGACAAATATCCTGGAATAATCAACAAATTGCATAGATCTATAAAACAAAAAAGGCAGAAAATGATCTGCCTTTTAAAGTTATTTTATGGTTGCTTATACCTATTCTGGCGGGTATACGCTTATCTTAAGTCTGTCCCTGTCTTTTCTTTCAAAATTGACTATCCCGTCAATAACCGCGAAGAGGGTATCATCCGAGCCTTTTTTGACATTTGTTCCCGGATGGAATTTAGTTCCCCTCTGACGTACAAGGATATTCCCCGCCTTAACAAACTGTCCGCCAAACCTCTTTATCCCTAAACGTTGAGACTCGCTGTCACGACCATTTCTCGAACTTCCAACTCCTTTTTTATGTGCCATACTATCCTCCGAAAACTATATCTTTAACTTTTAGCAATGTATATCCCTGCCTGTGTCCTCTGAGTTTCCTGTAACCTTTCCTCGGTTTTTGCTTGTACACTATAACCTTGGAAGATTTTTCATCTCCCTGAATCTCTGCCTTTACCGAAGCATTTTCTAAAAAAGGCTTGCCTACAAAAACATTTTCGTCCTTCGAAACAAGGAGAACCCTGTTAATGGTTAATTCTTTTCCATCGCCTTTTTCAATTTTCTGTACTTTTATTGTATCACCTGAAGAGACCCTGTACTGTTGTCCTCCAGCTTCAATGACTGCATACATTTTCATCACCTCCGACTAAATATTAAAGCTTATAACAGCACAAAAAGTCAACAAATGTATTCCTTCTGAAAAAAATATTAATGTTGCTTCCGATGAAATTACGTTATTAATTGACACCCATTGTTTCTTTCTGTTATTTTTTCCTTAATGAAAAGATGTTATTTCCTCTTATCCTGGACGTTATTATCGATCCTTTTAATATCCAACGATACATATGCTTTTGATATCATAGGGCTTCAACCACTTGCACCAAATGGAGTTTTTTCAACCTTTAGTGCTGAGAGCCTTCCAAAGAACAAATCTTCCCTTGAAATAGGAGCTGAAAGATCCAGGGAGTCCGATTTCTACAGATTTTCTTTAAAGGGAGCATATGGTATAACCGATAACCTTGAATTTAACCTGATGATACCATATGTGTATAACTATTCAGGCTCAATAGATGGTTTGGAAGATATTTCGTTGGGGTTCAAACACAGGTTTTATGATGAGGGCAAGTATGGTCCATCGCTTGCATATCTGATTAATGCATCGTTGTCAACAGGCCATGATGGATTAGGTTCAAATGGGAGGATAGGCGTCGGGGTTATATTGAGTAAAAGAGTGGGACCGTTTAGCGGTCATTTAAATATATTTTATGAGAAACCAGGTAGTGATAAATTAAAAGATGAAGTGTCGTTTGCAGGCGGGATAGAATTTTCCGCTTCACATAATTTTGAAATACTCGGGGAGATTTTCACAAGAAAAGGCCATTTTACTGAAAAATATGATCAAGTGGAAGCACGCTTTGGATACAGGATAAAGACAACAGATTTTGTTTATACAACAATAGGCGTCGGGCTTGACATCAAGGACAGAAATCCTGAATACAGAGTTATGTTATCTGTATGCCTGACAACCTCCCATGGGAAAAAGAAGATTAAGAAAATTTTCGAAGAAGAATAATATCTTACCAATTGAAATAATTACTCCGAGGGATTAATTTATGTTTGATCTTGGATTTCAAGAGCTGATTATAATCTTTCTGGTTGCGCTTTTAGTCTTCGGGCCTAAAAAGCTTCCAGAACTCGGGAAAACCCTTGGGAAATGGATTATAGAAATAAGGAAGGGAATTCACAATGTGAAGGAACAGGTGGAAACGGAAATGGATAATATAGATAAAAATCGTGAGGATGACGCTTTAAAATTATCTTCAAAAGAAAACATTGCCAGTGAGAATAAACCAGACACAAAGGATGGAGAAGGAAGGGTTTAATTGGAAGAGTCAAAGCTGCCCCTGACAGAACATCTTTCTGAGCTGAGAAAAAGGATTATTATTTCGCTTATATCGCTTTTAGTGGCTTTTGTTTTTGTTTTTAATTACTCAGAAAACATTTTTGGATTGTTGACCTTTCCTCTTAAATCAGAACTTAAGTTATCTTCTGGAAGTCCGTATTTCCAGATTATAGAAAAAGTATCCCCGCCTCTTGTCTTTTTTGCCGTTGGCGAGGCGTTTTGGATGCATATGAAAATATCATTTGTCGCAGCGCTAATTATCTCCCTTCCGGTAATCTTTTATCAGATTTGGCGTTTCATTTCACCGGGCCTTTTATCAAAGGAAAAGAAATACTTATTGCCGTTTGTATTGTTTGCCACGGTATTATTTCTGATTGGAGCCTCGTTCTGTTTTTTGGTAGTCCTTCCCTTTGCGATCAGTTTTCTGCTCGGCTATAAAACAGCAAATTTTACCGCAATGTTGTCAGTCGAAAAATACATAGATTTTTGCCTGAAATTTATTCTTGCTTTTGGGGCTGTCTTTGAGCTCCCTCTCGCAATAATTTTTCTGGCAAGGTTCGGCATAGTTTCACCAAAATCTCTTTCCAAAAACAGAAAGTATGCCGTTCTTTTTGCCTTTATAGCAGCCGCGATTCTAACACCGACGCCTGATGTCTTTAATCAGACCCTTATGGCTGTCCCTATAATAATCCTCTATGAAGTTGGTATAATACTATCGAGATTTATATACAGAAAGAAAAATAATGCCTAATGTAAGAGGAAAAAGCCTAAAGGCCCTTATCCGGGATGTTGCCGAGGGCTATGTTGCGGTTAACCCGTTATTTCTGAAGTCATTTGATAATGAAACTCTTAAGGAATTTTATATCGAAATATCAAAAATCCAGGTCGAGATCAGGTCAGAAAAATTTCCGAACAATGATATTCAGGCTATAAGACTAAGGAACATGAAATTGCAGAGACTCTTTGGGGCAACAGTGGTTATAAAAAATTTTGCGAGAGACAGAAGAATACCCTTGATCTGAAAAATATAAGCTGTCTTCCCTTTATTACCGTAGCTTTGAATTATATAGGAAAGCTGTTTCGTTGACAAAAAGTCCTGTTACAAAATATAATTATAGAGTTTAATTTAGGAGGTAACATATGTCTGAAGGAGTACTTGAAGTTACAACAGCTACATGGGACAAAGAGGTCCTGAATTCAAGCGGTATAGTAATGATCGATTTCTGGGCAGTATGGTGCGGCCCTTGCCGTATTATTGCTCCTGCAGTCGAGGAATTATCCAGGGAATATACTGGCAAGGTTAAAATCATGAAATTAAATACCGACGAAAATCCCGAAATTGCCAGCAAATATAAAATATTGGGAATACCTACACTCATGTTTTTCAAGGACGGTCAAAAGGTAGATCAGGTCGTAGGTGCTGTTCCAAAGCCCCAGTTAAAGGCAAAGCTCGATTCACTCCTCAGCAGTTGACCCGTCTAATCTTTTTTATGGCATTAATTAATATGTCCTGTATATTTTATTTTAAATCTCTTTTGTCTCAATTTTCTTGTTTAGAAAAGAGCATTGCATTACAGAAGATACATGCTATTTTCTTATAAGGGGATAGGATTGAACAGAATAATGATTTTAATTTTTGCAGCAATGTTATTAAGTTCAGTTAATCCGTCATGCAAAAAGCATGATCCCGAGACAGGAGCTGGAACTTCTATAGTAAAAGATAAAACCATTCCCGATGTAGGCAGCATTGCTCCCGATTTTATTCTCAAGGACATACAAGGCAAAGATGTAAGGTTGTCAGAATACAGGGGGAAGATCGTGTTGTTGGAATTCTGGGCTACGTGGTGCCCTCCATGCCGGGTGTCAGTTCCTGATTTAGTGGGAATTCAGGAAAAATACAGGAATAAAGAATTTGTCATCCTTGGAATTTCTATTGATGAAGGAGGGGACATAACTGCGAAACTGAACGAATTCATAAAGGAGTATAAAATCAATTATGCTATTCTGATCGGGGATGAAAATGTTTCAAATGCATATAATGTCAGAGGCATCCCTGTAACCTTTCTTATCGATAGAGAAGGGAAGATAGCAAATTATTACAATGGTTATAATGAAAATTTTGCAAAACTAATATCCAGGGAAATAGACAAGATAAAGTAAATGTTTGAAAACATAAGCGAAAAGTTAGATGCGGTCTTCAAGAAATTAAAAGGCAAAGGCCTTTTAAAAGAAGAAGACGTTGAAATTGCATTAAAAGAGATAAGGCTCGCCCTGCTTGAGGCAGATGTAAACTTCAAGGTAGTCAAGGATTTCGTACAGAAGATTAAGGACAAGGCCGCAGGTAAAGAGGTGCTTGAAAGTCTTACTCCAGGCCAGCAGGTAATCAAGATCGTCAATGATGAACTCTGTGAACTTCTCGGCAGGTCAAACAACAGGATAACCCTGTCGCCGAATCCCCCCACTGTCATTATGATGGTAGGTCTGCACGGATCGGGCAAGACTACAACATCAGCTAAACTCGCCAGGTTCTTCAAGAAAGAGGGAAGACGTCCAATGCTTGTTGCATGCGATCTGCAGAGGCCCGCTGCCATTGATCAGTTGATAACTCTTGGGAACCAGATAGAAGTCAATGTCTTTTATTCCAGAGAAATAAAGGATCCCGTCCTTCTTTCGAAAGAGTCTCTTAAGAAGGCTAAAACAGAAGCAAATGATATTCTCATACTTGATACCGCCGGAAGACTCCATGTTGATGAATCCCTCATGAAGGAATTAAAAAATATTAAAGAGGGCATAACCCCAAAAGAGACCATCCTTGTCGCAGATGCAATGACAGGCCAGGACGCCGTTAATATTGCAAAGTACTTCAATGAGCAAATAGGCATAGATGGAATAATACTTACAAAGATGGACGGAGATGCAAGGGGCGGCGCAGCCCTGTCAATAAGGTCTATTACTGACAAGCCGATAAAATTCATTGGCGTTGGAGAAAAAATAGACATGCTGGAGCCATTCTATCCTGACAGGATCGCATCGAGAATCCTCGGTATGGGTGATATGCTGAGCCTTATTGAGCAGGCGCAGAAGTCTTTTGACATGAAGGAGGCCGAAACTCTTCAGAAAAGACTTTTAGAGGATTCCTTCACATTTGATGATCTTAGAGATCAACTAAAAAAGATCCGTAACATGGGACCTCTGGAAAGCATTTTGGGCATGATCCCTGGAATGAGCAAAGTAAAGAATTTGACCGTTGATGAAAGGGAATTTGTGAAAATTGAGGCGATAATCAATTCAATGACAAGAAAAGAGAGGGCCAACCATAACCTTCTTAATGGCAGCAGAAGGAAAAGGATTGCAAGCGGCAGCGGTACAAATGTTAGTGATGTCAACAGGGTCATAAAACAGTATGTCGAATTAAGGAGGATGCTTAAGATGTTCAAGGGTAAAAAAGGAATGAAACTGCCAAAGCTCTTCCCCTTTTAATAGGCTTTACTTTGTAATCTTAAATATATTAAAATTTCAGATAACTTAAAGGAGGTGTTTTTTTGGTTAAAATCAGATTGACAAAGCTGGGGTCTCATAAAAAACCATTTTATAGGCTTATAGTAGCCGATTCAAGGTCAAGAAGAGACGGTCCTTTCATTGAAGTTTTGGGAACATATGATCCCTTAAAAGAACCTTCTGAAATTAAATTTGACTTGGAGAAAGCCAGATTTTGGTTGCAGAAAGGAGCACAAGCTACTGATACCGCAAAAAAGCTAATGCAAAGGGCTGGATTATAGTCAGCCCAAATTTCACATGGAGGTAGAAAAGATGAAAGAATTAGTTGAGAAAATGGCAAGGGCGTTGGTGGACAGACCTGAAGATGTATCTGTTAATGAAATTGATGGCGAAAAGACTACAGTATATGAACTGAAAGTTGCATCAAGCGACCTCGGAAAAGTTATTGGCAAGCAGGGCAAGACTGCACGTGCCATGAGAACAATACTCAGCGCATCAGGCACAAAGATTGGAAAACGCTGTGTGCTTGAGATTCTGGAATAAGAAACTCAAGGGGTGAATCCTTAGAAACTTCAGATTTTACCGCATTAGCGAAGATCATAAAAGAATGGGGGGTAAGGGGAAAGCTAAAGGCCCTTCCCCTCTCAGAAAGTATCCATTTTCTAAAACCTGACAGTGCCGTTCTTCTTTTAACATCTGACGGGGTTCAGGAAATCAAAAAGATAAAATCCATTAAAAAACATAATAAGTATTTTATTATTTCCTTTTACGAAGTCCCCGACATGGCATCAGCTGCAAAATACAGGGATTCAACGATTAATATAAAAAAGGATTTGCTCGAATGCTCGAAAGAAGATGAATATTTTTATGATCAGATAATAGGACTTTCTGTTTATACAACGGAAGGAAATATCATAGGGAAAGTTGTAGATATATTCGAAACAGGAAGCAACGATGTTTATGTTGTTAAGAATAATGACAAAGAATATTTGGTCCCTGCCATAAAACATGTCGTAAAAAAAATTGAACCGGATGCCAACAGGATTATTATAAAAGTTATGGATGGCATGCTTGATTAGCTTCGCTTTTCAATCAATTCTTTAGACGCTGACCCGATAAGAAGCACGGCCTTTCACTTTTACTATATGATGATATATTATATTCCATGAAATTCGGTATAGTTACTATCTTTCCTGATATGGTTAAGGCATATCTCAGCGCGAGCATAATGAAAAGGGCTATACAGGGTGGCCTTATTACTGTCGATGTTCATAATCTGCGTGACTACTCCACAGACAAGCATAGATCTGTAGATGATTATTCTTATGGCGGTGGCGCCGGAATGGTTATGAGGCCTGAACCGTTTTTCAGGATTACTGAAACCTTATGGCCTGACAAAAGCAATCGCAGGATAATAATGCTTTCTCCGAAAGGCTGTTTGTTTAATCAGGATATAGCAGAGGAACTTACCAAAGAAAAAAGGGAGATCGTTTTTTTATGCGGCAGGTATGAGGCCATAGATGAAAGGGTCAGGGAATTTCTTGCGGATGATGAAATTTCTACCGGAGACTACATATTGACTGGCGGAGAACTGCCCGCTTTGGTTATAATAGATGCCGTTGCCAGATTAAGACCCGGTGTGCTGGGCGATTGTCAGTCTGCTGTAGAGGAATCATTTTCGTGGGGTCTGCTTGACTATCCACATTATACAAGGCCGGAGGATTATAATGGAATGACAGTCCCGAAAGTGCTGCTTTCCGGCAATCACAGCGAGATAAACAGATGGAGGAAGAAACAGGCATTTAAAATTACTCTTGAGAAGAGACCGAAACTTCTTGAGAGCTACTTAATGTCAGATGAGGATAAAAAAATATTGGATGAGATAAAGGAGGAATTGAAATGAATATGATAGGTGCTATCGAAGAAGGCTTTAAAAGAGACGTTGGTGAATTCAATATAGGAGATACTATCAAGGTTTTTGTTAAAGTTGTTGAAGGTGACAAGGAAAGGATCCAGCCTTTTCAGGGCGTGGTAATCTCAAGGAAAGGCAGCGGCACGAGAGAGACCTTTATGGTAAGGAAGGTTTCCTTTGGTGTCGGCGTCGAAAGGATATTCCCTGTATGCTCGCCTAATATTGACAGGGTTGAGATTATCAAGAAAGGTGATGTCAGAAGGGCAAAACTTTATTATCTTAGAGGTAAAAAGGGTAAATCCGCAAAGATCAAAGAAAAAGAAATAATATCCGAGTGACATGGATATTTATCAGCATGATGAATCCTTCAGGGGAAAAGGATATAAAATCATCGCTGGTGTTGATGAAGCAGGAAGAGGGCCTATTGCAGGCCCTGTTGTCGCAGCAGCTGTTATCCTTCCTGAAAATTTAAAGATAGACGGCCTCAGAGATTCTAAAAAGGTACCGGAAAAAGAACGGGCAAGGCTATTCTGGGACATCCTTTGTTTGTCGGATGGAATCGGGATTGGCGTTATAGAACATCAGGAAATCGACAGATTAAATATTCTGAAGGCTACAAAACTTGCTATGCAAAAGGCCCTGGATGACCTCACTGTTATACCCGATATTGTTATTATCGACGCTGTTTCCCTCCCGTCTGTCCCGATCAGACAGGTTTCGATGATAAAGGCAGAATCCAAGAGTGCCTCTGTAGCGGCTGCCTCAATAATCGCAAAGCATACAAGAGATATGATTATGCTGCACTATCACGATATATACCCCTTATACAATTTCAAGAAACATAAAGGTTACTGCACAGAAGAACATCTTGATATCATTCGCCTGCACGGTCCCTGCCCTATCCACAGAAAAACATACAGGAAGGTATTCGATCTGGAGTTGTCCTTTTAAATGTCCAGTACTCGGCAATCAACTGTTTTTAGGATATTTTGGGCGGCAATGAGTATTCATAACTTTTTCCTTCGTATGTCCCTGCTGAATATGATCAGAAAAAGAATAGCAGAAGTAAATGCAGTGATAGAGCCATAATAAAAAGTTGCATGAGGGCCGTGATTGTCCCACAGATAGCCGCCGATAACGCTTGCAGGAAATATCGCAATGCCGACAAATGTGTTATATATGCCATAACCTGTTGCCCTGAATTCTGCTGGTATTATTGTACCGAGGTAAGCCTTTTGCACACCTTCAGTCAGTCCCATAAATACACCATAAAGAAGAAACAGGCCAAAGATATGACTTTGTTCCGAAGACACGGCAAAACCCAAGTAAATAAAACCAAATAATATGAATCCGGTGAGTATTACCCTCTTTCTGCCGATCCTGTCCGATAAAATCCCTGCCGGCAGAGATGTAAGTGCATATACGAAATTGAATGATAGATAGATTATAGGTATCTGTGTTTCCTTGAATCCGGCATCAGATGCCTTAAGGATCAGGAAGACATCGCTTGAATTTCCGATAGCGAAAAGCGTAACAATCGCAATAAATGCCCTGTACCTCCAGTCAAAGTCCTTTAACGAGAGCTTTGGTAAAGATGTTTTTTCGCGTTCGACCTTTTTTTCTTTGATGAATAAGATGATTATAAACACTGCTATTGTTCCCGGTATCATTGAAAGCCAGAAGACAAGGCGGTAGTTGCCTGTAAAAAACAGGAGTATCAAAAATGCTGCTGCCGGACCTGCTACTGCGCCGAGCGTATCCATTCCCCTGTGAAAACCGAATGAGCGACCGAGGTCTTTTGACGGGGCAGACTCGGCAATTATCGCATCTCTCGGTGCTCCTCTTATACCCTTGCCGAACCTGTCAACAAAGCGGAAGGCCAGTACATGCCCCCATACTGCTGAAAGCGCCACTATCGGCCTGCTCAATGTGGAGATGCCATAACCTGTTATAAGCAGTATCTTCCTCTTTCGTATCCTGTCGGAAAACCATCCTGAGAAGACCTTTAACAGGCTTGCTGTGCTCTCTGCTATACCTTCTATAAGACCTATAACAGATTTGCTGACACCGAGGACAGAGCTTAAAAATATCGGGACAAGAGGGTATATCATCTCGGAGCTGAAGTCCATAAAGAAACTCACAAGCCCTGTGAAAAAAACGTTTCGCTCTACACCTACAATTTTTTTGTCCCTGACATTCAAACTGCTCAGATTTTCTCTCCTTGGGCACTGTCCTGAACGATTCTTCGTCTTAAAAAGGTTTTATGATTCTATTATTTGCTATTTACCCCAGAAAGTGAAGGATAATCTTGATAATAATAAAAGTGTTATTATAAAAAATGGAAACTATTTTATTCCGCCCTGATAAAAGACAGGCATATTTTTATAAATGGGGAACAGCCCTCTCGCTTATAACTATTTTTTATAATATCGCCGAGGGTGTGGTCTCCGTTTTATTCGGCCTCGAGGATGAAACCATTGCACTCTTTGGATTCGGTCTGGATTCCTTTGTAGAGGTAATGTCGGGCATTGGGATATGGCACATGATAAGGAGGATGAGAGTAAACAGCACTTCCAACCACGACAGGTTCGAACAGACAGCACTTAAAATCACAGGAACAGCCTTTTATATACTCACAGCCGGCCTGGTGCTCACTGCTGCAATAACCTTATTAAAAGGACATAAACCTGAAACCACCCTATGGGGAATCATTATCGCAAGCGTTTCCATCCTTTTTATGCGGCTGTTAATACACTATAAGGTCAAGATAGGCAGGCAGTTCAACTCGCAGGCGCTTCTGGCTGACGCCAATTGTTCCAGGGTATGCGTTTATCTTTCATTGGTCCTTCTTGCATCAAGCGCAGGATACGAAATTACCGGTATTGGCGGATTCGATTCCATAGGGGCTTTCGGCATCGCAATTTTTTCTTTAAGGGAAGGCCGTGAGGCATTCGAGAAGGCAAAAGGCAAGTCATGCGGTTGCAACGACAAATGCAATTAAAAGCCTTTCTCAAAGAGTAATTTACCGTACTTAGCACAAGAAAGTAAAATAAACTGTTTTAAAACAGAAATACCGAAATGACCGCCGTTATGAGCACAACATAGAGGATATCCATCTTTCTGACCAGTGAAGCAAAAGCAGCGGATACCAATATAGCCCTGACAATATCCCATGGCACAGCTAATGCAAACTTGACAGTCACAAAGAAAAGGAGTCCGACAAAGGATGCGAGTATTCCCTTTGTCGCACCGGTGAAATATGCAGATGCCTTTAATCTGTCGAAGACCGGGGTAACGGCGATGACCATCAGGAAAGAAGGTGTAAATATTGCGAGCGTTGCCGTTATCGCCCCTGGTAGTCCATAGAGCATATACCCGATGAAGGTCGAGGTAATAACAATAGGGCCGGGCGTCACCTGACCGAGCGCTATACCATTCATGAACGTCTTGCTGTCCATCCACCCTCTTACATCAACTATTTCATGAAGCATCAGGGGCAAGGATGCGAAGCCGCCTCCAAAGGCAAACAGATCAATCTTCATCATTAATGCTACAAGATTTAAGAGCTTTGCATCTATGAGATAGAGCGTGAGAAGCCCTGAAAACAAAATCAAGAGAAGTATGGAGAGTTGTCTGACAATATGCCTGTATGTTTCTCTTTCAACAGTTGATGCAGCAATAATACACCTGCCACTCAGAAATACTATGCCGGCAAAGGCAGCGCCCAAAATTACAATAAAGGGGTTTACCCCGATCCATAAGAGAACAGAGGCTGTTATAGCAAGAATGATATCCCTGAAATTCATAAGCGTACTTTTGCCGAAGGAGTAAGTCGCATTTGCCACGATAGCAACGACAACCACCTGCAACCCATTAAAAAGCGAAGTTGCTTTCGGAAGGGCATGATATCTGGCATAGAGTGATGAAAGTATCAGCATCAGAATAAATGCAGGCAGTCCGAATCCGATAAACGATGCTAATGCCCCTGGTATTCCCTTTGATCTGAGACCTACGTAAGCGGCCGTTTGCATTGCAGTAGCGCCCGGTATGGATTGGCAAAGGGCAACACCGTCTTTAAATGTGTCTTCATCAAGCCACTTATGGCGGGTTACAGACATTTCTTTGATATATGCAACCATGGCGGGACCGCCAAAGGCTGTAAGGCCGAGCCTGAGAAAAGAGAGAAAAAGACTTCCAACAGCAGGCTTTTTACTCAAAAATAATACCTCGCTCTGAATTCCACTCTGTAGTCATTTTGATTTTCACAGGATTTATTGCAGTCCGTGTTCGATACTTCTCCTTATATCAATACTGCTCCAAATTTGCATGGAAAACGTTCCTGTAAAATCAGAGACTAAATGCTCCAAACGCACATGTCCCTGGTGCGCCTTAGTTGATATCGGCGCAGGCTGATACATGGTGTCAAGAATTGTGAGGATAAGCATATTGAAAACGCAACTTCCTAATACATCACCTACTGCAATGTCAGGGACACCGGCATACGTTACCGAGCTTATTCCTGTTACAAGTTCAGGAAGGGATGTAACAGATGCCATAAGGACAACACCTATCCATGCCCTTCCAAGTCCGGTTTTCTCTGCGATTATATCGCCGTATTTCGACAGTCTTGTGCCGGAATAAACGATTGATAATGTGCAGACAACAAAACCAAACCACAAAAACATCAAATTCTCCTTCTAAAATCAAACCCTATGCTGAATTCTGATTAGTTATATCTTCAGCACATAATATCTCAGCCAGACATATATTGTTGCAATGACAACAGTCATTATCATCATCGGCATCCCGTAGAGCATGAATTTCCCGAAGGATATCCTTTTGCCTGCCTTTTCCGACATCCCAACCACGATGACATTTGCCGAGGCTCCAATCGCAGTGCCGTTTCCGCCAAGACATGCGCCTAATGCCAGAGACCACCATAAGGGCATAAGGTCAGCATGATGAAGGAGTTGAATACCCGAAAGATCAGGCCAGAGCTGTTTTGCCATATCCACTATCAAAGGGTTCATGGTTGCGACATACGGTATGTTGTCAATGAACGCAGACGCAAAGGCAGAAAACCACATTACAACCATGCTTGTAGCAAGCAGATTGCCCTGTGTTAGTTCGAGCACCTGTACAGACATCCATTTTATAAGACCAACTTTTACAACGCCTCCAATGATGATAAAAAGCCCCATGAAGAAGAATATCGTCGGCCATTCAACATCTGCAAGGATATGGTGGGGTTCGTGTGTCTTTGAAAGCAGCAGCAAAAGCCCGGCTCCAAAAAGCGCGACCGTTGCTGGCTGGTAATGGAGCATACCGTGAAACACAAACCCCGTCAGCACCATCGCAAGGACTGCAAGTGACTTCTTAAGCATCACAGAGTCTTTTATAGCCTCGTTTTCATTCATCGCCATTATCCTTTTTTTGAGTTCTTCTTTTGTCTTGAGCTTTTTGCCCCAGATAAGTTTTATGGCAAAGACATAGAAGACCATCGTAATAATTATTACAGGAGATAAATGGTATATAAAGTCCATGAAGTCGAGTTGCGCCTTTGAGGCTATCATAATATTCGGCGGATCGCCTATTAGTGTGGCTGTTCCGCCTATGTTTGAGGCTAAGGCGCAGGAAATAAGATAGGGCAATGGGTCAACTTCAAGGGCTTCAGCGATAAGTATGGTAACAGGAACTATTAAAAGCACTGTCGTCACATTGTCAAGAAAGGCACTAAGGATGGCTGTAACAATTGCAAATATTGCAAGAATCCTGAACGGATCGCCCTTGCCCCATTTTGCACTCTTAATTGCAATATATTCAAAAACGCCTGTCGGCCTCATCAGATTAATAATAACCATCATCGAAATCAACAGAAATATGACATTCCAGTCAACCCCGAATTCCTCGACATGAAAAGCCTCATGCTGTTCGAGTATTTTTAAAACAAGCATCAGACCTGCTCCGAATATTGCAATAATTGTCTTATGTATTTTTTCCGATACGATTACAGCATAAGCAAGTAAAAATATTGTAGTGGCGGTCCAGAAGGCTGTATCCATAACAAAAGGCTGTGCTGCCGCAGTTGCTTCATGTGTCATTTTCCACCTCCTGTATTTTCATCCAGCATTGCCTTTGTAATAGCGAAAAAAACATCTCTCTCATAAAGTATCCCGGTAACCCTGCCGTCTTTGCCGATGACAGGGAGTCTTTTGACGTTGTTTTTTATCATGTGGTCTACGCACTCCATCAGGTATGCGTCCTCATTTACGCTTATGACTTTTGTTGTCATCATCTCAGATACCTTTTTATCCCTTGCCTTCTTCGCCATATCCTCGACCATGCCGTCCCATGTGAAGTCACCGAGGTTCATAAGCGACATATATGATGGAAACACAGCCTTGAGAATATCTCCCATAGAAAGGAAACCGACCATCTTGCCGCTTGCATCGAGGACCGGCAGTCCTTTAACTCCAAGCTTTTCCTCATCCCTTTTGGCTGTCCTGAGGATGTTTGCAGCTTCCTTTAGTGTTGTGTCAGGCTTCAGATATTCCTGAAGCGGTATCATTAAATTTCTTGCTTTCATAATTCCTCCAATCCTTTTTTAATAGCTTTCAACATTATTTGTTGCTTCGTACCATTCACCACGCTGTAACAGACATCCGGCCAGATGTAGTTCATTTTCGGTCCGTGGATCTGGATGCCGGTGAAGACCGCGTAGTCGTTCTTCGAACTATCGACTGTAAGTCCTATCATGCGTTCTATGTCGGTCTGGATGACCTTGAGCGTAACCTGTGTCAGCTCAAGTAGATCAGGGACCTGACCATAATGTATCTCCTGGAGCAGGCGGATCTTCAATAGGCTCTGTTCCACGTCGTCAAAATCGAGGCCGAGGCGGAGCTTGCCGCCTTCCATCTCTTTTTGAAAGGAAAATAAGGCCCCGCAGGCGGTTGATTGACCGTGACGGCCCGAGCGCTCGCATCTGCCTACCTCGCCTTCGGCATCGATCGCAATATGAGGAAAGGCATAAAATACATAACGCTCTTTTCCTTCCTCATTGGGCGAATGGTGCTGTGCAGCCAGGAAACCCATTTTGCCAAGAAAAAGCATCCCTGCAAGGCTTGAGAAATTGAAGGACTCACCCCAGGTCTTTTTGATCGCATCGGACAGGGGCAGAGTAATCTCATCGCGGCACAGGCCAACGCATGCGATGGCGTTTATGGCGCTGAACCCGAGGGGGAAGATGGCTTCAAAGGATTTAATTACAAAATCCGCCTCAGGCATCGCACCGGGAAACTTGTCCTTCAATTTCTGCTCAAAATTCATGCAACCTCTGGTTCCTATGAACACGGGGATGCGGTGAATTTTCCATGTCTCCGTGTCGCCGCGTCCTTCTCGCGTCCTATTTCAACGTTATTGGCATTCCAAACAGCGGCCAGATTGTAACTATTGATATTCCAAGAACAACTATCAATATTACGCTCATCGGAATTCCGTGCTTAAAAAACTCACCGGGTGTAAACTGGTTTGATCCATAGGCAATGGCATTCGGAGCAGCACCTATAAGAAGAACAAACGGCATACCCGCTGTAACCAGAGAGGCATAAAAGATTACATCCGGAGCAACTCCAAGATACTGGGCAACAACAAGCGACACAGGCAATGAGATAGCTATTGCTGCAACGTTCATTATAAAATTCGTCATTATCAGAACAAATGCCGCTATGCTTATGACAAATACAAGCCAGTGTGCGTTCTGGAACATTACAAGCCAGTTGACAGCCATCCACTGGGCTGCGCCTGTCTTCCAGAGACAAAAGCCGATGCTCATTGCCCCGCTGAAGAGGAGGATTATGTTCCACGGTATCTCTTCCAGTTCTTTAACTGTCAGGACCTTGAATATAAAAAACAGGAGCGTCGAAACCAGCATTATGGCTGCCCTGTCGAGAGGCTTGAGGACCGGGACAAAAGACTGAAGTGACATTATTATAATAACACCTATAACACACATGATCACAAATTTCTCATCCCTTGTCATTGGACCAAGCTCTTTTGAAAGTCTCTTTACCTTTTCTTTCAGTCCTGAAATAACCTTCTTTTCCGGCTTCAGGAATATCATCAAATAACCCCAGATTATGAAGACCATTACCCAGCCGACAAGGAACATGTATTTCGTTAACTCAAAAAAACCGACATCCCTGCCTGTGAACTCCTTGAACATTCCTGCTGCCGCAGGCCCGCGTGCTGCGCCGAGGAATGTGATAATGCTCCCTGCTCCTGCCGCGTATGCCATACCAATAAAGAGCGCCTTCCCGAACTTTGTCGGTTTATCGCCTTCTCCGTAAAGCGCAAGGATCGCCAGTAAAATCGGGTAAACAGTTGCCGCTGCCGCAGTATGCGCCATGACAAGCGTTAAAGATGCTGTAACAAGCAGCGCGCCGAGCAGTATCCTGCCGGTGTTCTCTCCCACAAGCTCAAGCATCTTGTAGGCAATACGTTTTGTGAGCCCTGCCTTTGTAAAGGCCAGTCCAACAACTACCGAGCCGAATATGAACATAACCGAA
>JAKAKQ010000295.1 GCA_021813425.1 Nitrospirota bacterium | reverse complement strand
CTGACCTCCCCAGCCTTTTGACGATTCTGTATGCAGTATTGTAAGCATCAACTTTCTGCCAGACCAGCAAGCTTTATTGCTTCTGTAAATTCACGCACTGCCCTTTCGATAGGAAAATTTTCAGCCTTCTCTCTTGCCTTTTCCCCCATGACTTTTAGATTCTTCAGGGTAAGATTTATCTTATCAGCCAATTCTCCTGAATCAGAAAGTTTATCCAGAACAAAGCCCTCATTCCCATTTTCTATAAGTTCGGCTACACCATTATTTTTTGTCGTGATTACAGGAAGCCCTGATGCCATTGCCTCCAAAGTGGCATTGCTGAAAGGGTCGTATAACGTTGGCAATACAAATATGTCTGCTGCTGCATAGAATCTTTCTATCCCTCTCTGAGGTTCAAGAAAAACAACCCTGTCAGAAATTCTATGCCTTTCTGCCAACTCTTTATATTTGCCTGTGTTACTCTTACCAATAACCAAAACCTTTATGTCCTCGCTTTTTATTAAAGCAACAGAATCTATAAGGGTCCTCAGCCCTTTTCTCTCAAAGCCAGACCCAACAAAAAGTATTATCTTTAAATCTTCGGATAAGCTAAAGTCTTTTCTCACATCCTTACGCAATATGTTTTTATTTTCCGGGGTAAATCTATTTAAATCAACCCCATTATATATTGTAATTATCCTTTCCTCTGGAACAGCATAATGTTTTATTATCTGGTTTTTCACCATTTTTGAGTTTGCAACTATAAGCTTTGTATCTGAAAAAAGCCTTTTTTCAAGACTGAGAAGCGAGATATGAAGGGGATCTATCTTGAATGAAAGGTTTTTGTAAAATGGCTCAATTTTTGACCGTATCTCCAACCACTCTGCGTGACATCCCTCTCCAGCCCTGTATATATCCTGACAGGTCGTGCGCTCAAAACTTATGACACAGTCAAATTTTTTGAGTTTTGAGCTTTGAGTTCTTAGTTTTGAGTTTATGCTGACGTTAAATGTCACTGTACTGAGGAATGAGGTAAGAGGCAGAAGATTCACCTTGTGGAAAGTTACGCCTTTCTCCTCCGGCCATTCATTCGCAAATATCTGTATCTCATGTCCTGCCCTTTTAAGATGTTCAATAAGGGTCTGAAGATACCTTTCCGCCCCTCCTTCGATAGAAAATTTCTTTTTTATAAATGCAAGTCTCATTAGAGAATTATATTACTACATATAGCCAGTTGATTGACAATATTGGTATTCATAGGTTACGATAAAAACATCGCGGGGTGGAGCAGCCTGGTAGCTCGTCGGGCTCATAACCCGAAGGTCAGAGGTTCAAATCCTCTCCCCGCCACCAAATAAAAATGCTTAATCTCCAATAGATTAGAGGCTGTCATAGCAAAATGTTATGACAGCCTTTTTTTACCAGCAGGACAGTTACAGGACAGTAAATTTAAATCTATTTTTATCACTCAAATATGTCAAAAGACAAAGACAATAAGAGTCATCCCATAGTCTCCATGGACAAAGAAGAAAGAGAAGAAATCTGGGACGAGGCTTATCTGAAAGAAGAAGGCATTGTTCTTGAATTCAATCCTGATACAAACACAGGCAAAATAAAATCTCTCAGCGATAACGGCATCTATAATATTGACAGTCGTGAACTTATAAGAACGAATATTGAATTAAGACCTGGCGATAAAGTTTTATTTGCCCCCCTTGAAGACCCCGATGGCAATGATTATGCAAGGATAGTCAGGATAATTGAGCTAAACACTTAAATTTTAAACCTTCAATAAATTCAGACACCAATTCCGCTAGAATTTTGCAGCGTTAAGTTGTAACGCAGAGGAATCTATTCATCCATAGAATATTTGCTTATGTCCTTTATCCTATCCATTATATATTGGCCAATATTCTCGTAATCGTTACCTGCTTCGCTTACATCTATCGGCATTCCAAATGTCACCCGTATTTTTGCGGGTCGGGGCAGTAGTGCGCCTTGAGGGAGGAGTTTATCAGTCCCCTCAATTAACGCAGGCACAATCTTCACTTTGCATATGGAAGCGATCATCCCTATGCCGTTTTTGGGCTGTAGGCGACTGGCGCTTATGTTTCTACTTCCCTCTGGGAATATAACAACAATCATCCCTTCCGCAAGCTCCCGAATGGCTCTTTTTATTGAGGAGGCACCGGGATTTTGCCTCTTAACAGGAAATGCGTAATAACTCACTATATGCTTTAGCACTGGAATGTCGAAGAGTTCATGCCTTGCCATGAAGCGACAGCCTCCGGTGATCACGGTTGCTAAGAGAGGGGGATCTACATAACTCAGATGGTTAGGTGCAATAATAATACCGCCTTTTCTGGGAATATTTTTAATACCCTTTACTTCCAATCCGCCGAATATTTTAAAAAAGGGCTGTGAAAAACAGAGGGGTATAAATCTGTATATGATTCTACCGCAGAGCTTTTTTATCACAACTATACTCTCCAGATGTGCGGATAAAATTTCTCCATGAATCCATCTACCATGTTGATTTCAAGTTTAAATTGATTCAATATTTTTTCAAGTATAGTTACAATTAGTAATATAGGCAACATAAGTGATGCAATGGTAATTTTAAAAAATCCGCAGTTGAGTTTTCTGATTGCTGGGTAGTTATTAATGACTCCATGCAGCACTGTATATTCAATCAAAAACAGCACACTTGCAGGCAGCGCACTAAAAACAGTTATTACCTGAAAGATGCGATCAATTATTTTGGGTTTTCTTATTAAATCATGAATATTATTTTTTGAATATGTAAAGGGTTTATTTGAGACCAGTCCTTCTTTTAGCCATTTAATGTGGAGATAAGAAATTACATACGCCGTTATTGCTACAATATCCATTATCGGTCTGAAATGGCTGCCATTGTCTCCATATATGGTTTTGACTTTAACAAACCGAATTGTTCCCCCCATATCTCCTGCCTTCATTAATATTTCTGTTTCCGTAACATATTTCTCAGTTGTCAGACATATTTTTTTTATCAATGAAAGGGGATAAAGTCTGAATCCGCACTGGGTATCCTCTACGAATTGATTTGCAGCGAGGGAAATATAGAATCGAGCAATATGCATAGAATTATACCTTGCCCTTGGAATCCTCTCCTTCTCATGCATTCTTGTGCCGACAATTATATCTTCTGGATACATGTTATGATCATTTAAAAAAAAGGGTATATCATCCGGGTCATGCTGGCCGTCCGCGTCTAAGCTGATTACAGATTTATATCCATATTCCTCGGCTTTTTTAAAAAGAATTTTTAATGCATTGCCTTTCCCCCTGTTTCGGTCTATCTTGATTACATCTGCACCGGCAAGAGATGCAGCAATTGCAGTATCATCGGCAGAGCCATCATCGGCAACAAGAACCCTATCTACATACTTTAATGCGCCTTTGACGACACTCTTTATGGTTTTAGATGCATTATATGCAGGAATTATGACACAGAGATTAGATGTCAACCTTCATACCCTCCCTTTCGAGAATCTCACTCGCTGCCCTAGCACCTGAATATGCAGCAGCCAGAACCCCACCCCCCATATCACCCCAGTGGCCAGCTATATATAGATTCTTTATCCCGTGCCTTCTTGTTCCTCGAAAGCCGGGGGCTTGTTTCCAGCCGAATGCCGCGCCGTTGAAGTTCATAGTATACCTGTTAAGAGTTTTGGGTGTCGCACAATCGAGAGTCACAATCCTCTCTCTTATGCCGGGGATTATCTTTTCCGCTTTTTTAATAATTTTTTCCGTGCAAAGCGCTTTGTCTATTGCCCTGCCTGTAGTCTCTACCATCTCATGCAGAACCACTGTGCCGAAACCTTCAGGAGCACGCGATTTATCTTCGAGGCTTGCCGCGGTCATACCGATGGTCGAATCCTCTCCGAACTCCATCTCCCGAGAGAAAAAACTTTCAATATCATAAGAAGGGAAATAACCTATGCTTGAGTGTCTGCCAGTATCTCCTTTGATGCCAGCATATAAAATAAAGAAAGATGTCGAAACACCCGGATTGCGCATTAGTTCGTCAGTAAAGGATGAATATTTTCCTCCCAAGAGTGAATTAAAGGTATGACAAAAATCCGCGTTTGAGATTATATATCGCGCTGCATATTCTTCTCCGTTTTCGCATATAACGCCTACGCATCTCTCCCGATTATCCATAAGAATCCGCCTTGCTCCATTGCCAAGGATTGCTTGTCCGCCAATGTCTATTATACCGGTAAGCATAGCATCGGCAAGTTTCTGAAAGCCCCCGACTGTTCTGCACGCGCCGAGGCTGAAATAGCTCATTATCATATTAATCATTGTAAAGGCTGAAACCCTTGAAGGGGGGAGGCCTATAAAAGGGCATCTGTCGGACAATACAGCTTTAAGCCTATTGTCGCCTATATATTCATTCAGATAATCTTCATATGAACTGTTCATCGTCTTTAAAATATCAGAATTTATTTCATAGAGCTCTTGCCTTCCGGAAATGGAAGCATTAATCGCGGATTGCGCGTCTGAATATATCCTATCGGCTTTTTCAAAGAGCTTTTTTATTGAATCGGCAGAAGACGGAAATATGACCGAGAGCCTGTCTATATATGCGTCTATGTCTTTATCGACCACAATCTCAAAGTCCGGAAATTTGCTTACTCTTATAGGATCCAGTATGTTAAAACTTATGTTCTTCTCGATTTTAAGGACTTCCATCGTCTTATATATCAGTCCTCCTGAATTAACTCCTGATATTGAATCCAACGCAGAATCGAAAATAAAACCGTTTCTTTTAAAAGAAGAAAGATAACCGCCTGGCGTGATATGTCTTTCGATAATCAGAGTCTTTAACCCCTTTGATGAAAGCATACCGGCGCTTACGAGGCCTCCTATCCCGCTGCCTATGACTATGGCGTCAAAATTTTTCATATTACAGCTTATCTCCGAAAAGATATAGCAATGCCGGAAGCGTAAGCAGCGCGGCAGCTGCGCAGAATACAGCCCCTATCGTAAGAACAAGGCCTACGGACGCAATCCCTGCAAACTTAGCTGTTATAAGGCTTCCGCACCCAGCCACTGTCGTTGCTGCGCACATCATAACATTTTTACCAGACAGCCGGAGAGCACTACCGGCATCTCTTCTTTCTTCCATCAGAAAAGCATTCATAACATAAATCCCGTAATCCACGCCGAGACCGAAAAGCAAGGCAAGAGTGCCGATATTGATAAAGTTAAAGGGCGCGTTTATATAGCCCATAATGCCGGGCACAAACAAAAATCCGAGTGTCACCGGAAGCATAACCAACAATGTATATTTCGCCTTTTTAAAGAAAAGGTGAATAATAATAATATTTAGAAAAAGTGTTGCCGCAACTGCAAGGCTGCTCCCGCGTATTATTGATGCCTTTATTTCCCCGAATAAAACAGGCATTCCGGTCAGTATTCAATCGCCGCTCTTAGCAGCGTAATATATGAAACTATATTTTCCTTTAGAGGAACGAATCTTGAGCCGTATCCTAAATCAGATGGACTGTTGCTATCTGCCTTCAGATTTTCAGATTTCATACCTGATGAACCCAATAAGCATTTATTCTCCGCTTCAGGCACCAGATATTTTCTTACGATCTTCCTATGGGCCATTTTGGTTTCTTCTATGTTCAGCAATATCTTTTTATGGACAATTTCAGAAACGCTCAAATATTTTTCTTCAAGATGCTGAGCCGGTACATGTATATAATGCAGGGTGGATACATAGAGCCTGTAGTCCTGTCCGCTTACGTAGCAGGCAAGTATCGGATCTAGTCCATAGCGCGAGGAATACGTAGAAAAAAAAGAAAATGCAAGCGATGAAATTGTGATTGGCAATGCTGTTTTGTTTAGGCCCTGATTGACCTGTTTGAGAAAGGAGGAAACCATATCAAGGTTAATTGATGCTTTGTTATAGGGTGATCTTAAGGAAAAGAAAAATCCGTCGTTTTCCTTATCGACTGGGGACTCATCTATCAATTTGCAAATGACATGAGGCAGCGGCACCATCACTGACTCGGAGACCTTTCTACAGAGATTGTTTCCTTCAATTTTTGATTTCAAAAAAACCAGAGGTGGTTTATATAAAACGTATCGGCCATTTGACCTGGAGATGTAAATATGCTGTTCCTTGAAATTTAGCCTATTCCTTGGATCATTGATATTCCAGAGGCTGAAAAGCAGCCTCGGTTCAGTACCGGTATGCATTACAAGTATTATGAAAATAACTATACTTTTTTCTATGTCCGAAAACTTGTTCCACGATTCCGCGATATACGAATAAATCAAAGAGTAATGGTGCAATTTATCGTAATTTTTTTCCCAAAAAAACATGTGTGAGCGAAGATTAAGCGTATCTACCCATCTGTGCTTTAAACTTGGCGGCCGGGGAACGGCTTTTTCAATGGCATCCTGCTTCGAATCGTTCGTGTCACTTTGACTATGATCATAAAGCAAGTCAAAATGGATTAATTCCTCATGGTCTATGAATTCATCATCCAAATCCTCGTGAGTTAGCTGATTCATAAAAATAGACGCTGCCGTTACGCGAGTCGTTGAAAATTTATCATCGTCATTGTCACTGTCAGTCCTGGTTCCGCTTATTGTGGTATCAGTTAATCCCGGCCTTCTTATGTAGGGATAAGCCGTTGTTGTATCAGGTGAGCCATGGGCATGAGAATGAATGTCTTCGTTCTCGATTAAGATCCTGATGAGCTTTTTCTCGTATTCTGTAGCGGCATGCCCTGCCTTGTCGCTTACATTCCCCCATTCAATCTTATCGTAATTTCTGAACGCGTCCTTGATGAGTTCAAGTAAAAAATCATCATCCTCGTGTTGTTTTTCAAGTAGCTCTTCGTCATATTTTTTCTGTTCATTTGCATAGACGAAAAAATATCTGAATGCCCTTAGATAATCGCACTCAGTACCATCAACAAGATTGGACGACATTACTTTTTTAATCCCATTAAAAAATCTAATGCAGTAAAATCTAAAAAGAGGAGATACGTCATTTTTTATAAAGGTTATAGGGGGACTTTTTTTATTCACATAATGACCCGAAGCAACCACATAAAAAATAAACACTGGATGCTCCGTCATATTTACTTTCCTGTTGTATTTTAGAGCCGGAGATTTTTCAATAAAGCCAAACCATTTGGTTAAAAGATCTGTGAGGAAAATCTCTTCCGCTGCTTCCATATCTTTGTGCAAGCATAGTTGCCTCAGCAACTCCAGCAAGGCTCTTTTGCCCTGCAGTATGCCGTGCAGATCCGTAGGCGGACAAATTAATGCCAGTACGCTGTTCAGCAACATCTTAATTTCATCCGCACTAAGAGAAAATTCTTGTGAAAGAGCTAAAATGTAGTCCTCGTCATGGTCAAATGTCTGCTCTACAGTCACCAGTTTCTTAACCTTATCAACAATTTTTTTAATGTCCACAATCTTTCACCTCCTCACGATACTTACAGGTTTTACCTCCCCTAAAATTACCCGCGCAACCCAAAAAACTTTTATTGCCACGCGTGCGGATAAAAAGGCTCTCACTGCCGCATTTTTCGCATGTTTTGGAAGTTTTTCGTAGCCATGACTTAGTAGGATATTTATTCGCCCAGAAGAGTTGTGCTTCGTCTACCGACAAATAAGCCCTGAAATCACAGGGGCTTTTCTTGTTTTGTTTGCCGAAGCAGGTTACCTTGTAAAACCCCTTTTTAGCGCCCTCTTCTTCCGGTTTTCTGTATTTTGGCCTCTGCAAAATTTTTCCGCATAATGGACACAGCATCATGGCAGCTTTTCGCCTTCGCCTGGATAACATCGCAGGCGTCACATTACCTTTAGCTCCCTTAGCTCGTGATCCCGAGCATAAAACCTCCAAGTCCACCGTTTCCATCGATAGGACTTTTTCATATTCGTCAGGATCGGCTATAAGTGCGGGGATTTTCGTGTGCTTTCCATTGCCGTGCATTAGGACATCGTATGCATAGTGTCTGGCAATTAGAACATATCCGCCGTTCTGCGATAAAAAGATGGGCGGTTTTGACCGGCAGTAAATCGGCAATGCCTCGCCGTAAGTTTTATGCAGTAATCTGATAAGGGCTTCGTTGTCCGGATTTTTCCCGGAAAATCTTATCTCCGACCGTGAAAGGTCAAGTTCTACTATTTTCATGATTCCTCCTTAAAGTTAGTCTCTTTCTTATACTTCAAGGGGAATAGCGCTCTGGCTGTCAGCCACAACACTTCCCCTAGTATATATATTACTTACCATTAGTGACACTTCAGGCCGATCTGGCATAGAAGGCGATATTTGATTCCATTTCTCTTATGGAATCGGTCATTTTTAGGTGAAAATTCTTATTGATTTTTTAGGGGCAGTTCCTGTAATGTTATATCATGAGCGTCATAACCGGTCATAACAAGCCCGTGAAAGGCATACAAAATATAACACGTGGTTCGCTGGGGAGGTCTGAGGCCAGATTTTTGGCTAAGGTCAGCGCCAAGGCCACATTCACGACAAGCGAATCGCAGAAAATACTTGGTTACAAGGGTGAAGATTCGACACAGAAGTTCCTTAAACGTCTTCAAGCTAAAGGATGGATCAGGCGTATCAGACGGGGAAGATTTGCCGTAATCCCGCTTTCATCAGGAGAAAACCGTACTCCGCAACTCCACGAATTCATTATTGCCATGGAGCTTGTGTCGCCGGCGGCTATTGCGTACTGGTCTGCACTTAATCATCACGGCATGACCGAACAATTGCCCAGAACCGTGTTTATTGCAACAAACCATCCTGTGAGGCGACGGCCTGGCGAGGTGTTCGGCGTTAGGTACAATATCATCTCTTTGCGGCCTGAAAAGTTCTTTGGCAATATGAGGGACTGGATTGATGAAATGCCTTTTATGGTTACAGACCGCGAAAAGACTATCATTGATGGGCTGGATCTTCCGCAATATGTAGGCGGCGTAGAGGAAATCGCCAAGGCACTTTCAAACGCATGGGATCAGCTTGACGAAGCCAAACTTAGGAAATATGCTGCTAAGATCGGAAATACCGCCGCTGCAAAGCGACTAGGCTTTCTCATGGAAACATTCGGATTAGGGAATATTGAAGCCCTCCGTAAAGAGGTCTCCCTTGCGTCTGGTTTCTCGCCGCTTGACCCTACACTGCCGCGACATGGGAAATACAACCGCCGATGGGGGCTCCTTGTTAACGCGGAGATTAAGGCATGATTACAACTGCTGAACTGCACCGCACAGCAGAGGATGACGGCCTCCGATTCGATCAGGCTGAAAAGGATTATGTTATCCTTTGGATGCTTTATGGACTATCTCGGTCAAGCGCATCAAGGCACGGCTGGGTATTTAAAGGCGGAACCTGCCTGAGACATTGCTATTACGCGGGGTACCGATTCTCAGAGGACATAGATTTCAGCTGCAAGCCGGGCGGGGATAATCTCGAAGCATCATTAAGATTATTGCAAGGAGTTGCTGACCGAATCCAGAGCGAATCAGGAATCAGAATTACGATAAAAAAACCGCTCACGATTCCGGGTGACTTTCAGATAGAAATTCCAATTGAGTACAGCAGGGGCGGTACCCGCAGGCAGGGACTTCCTCAAGTCAAGATTCATCTAACATTTGATGAGCCGGTGCTTGAAACCCCAGTTGCCTGCTCAATCAAGCCGCGATATTCAGACATTTCTACATTTAAAGTTCTCTCCTATACAAAACAGGAGATTGTTGCGGAGAAATTGCGCTCTCTTCTTCAGCAGCAGAAGAAATGGCCACGTCCCAGAGATTTATATGACCTCTGGTATATGCTGTGTCGTTCTGGCGAACATTTCGCATGGAACAAATTGCTGCCAATGTTTCAGGAAAAGTGCAGTGTCAGGGACATAAAGCCCGACCTTGCTGGATTGATATCGAATAACCTAAGGGATTGGAATAAAAATGCCTGGCAGGACCGCTTAGGCCCAATGCTAAACGACGTTCCGGATTTTGATAGTGTATGGAAGGAATGGACAGAGACATTTCGCAAGCTTGCCAGATTATAACTTCGCTTTTGAAAAATTTACATTCATGGAAACATGAGGTAGTTCATAGGGAGTTGAATTTGACTGTTAGCTTAAAATCATAAATAAACATATATGGAAAAGAAAGAACTTATAAAAAGATACACTGAGATGCACGGCAATCTTTTAGGGCAAAGAGATGATCTATATATTAAAGTTGCCTCTTTGATAAAAGAAATGGATCATATCGGAATTACAGACAGGTACGAAAGGGAAGTAAAAAAGCTCTCTCTTTTAGAAAAAGAGATTGGAAGCAACAAAGACTTGGATACGCTAAAATCTTTAGCCACTTCTTTATTTCAACCAAAAGCAATGCAGGCTGACGGGGAAGTGGCATAATAAAAAAACACGCCGTTTCTGTTATATTTGATCATTCCCGTGGCAAGACTTTATCTAAGCTCAAAGATGGCTATCCATTGTCGAAGTTTGTTAAAATAATTTCGTATGGGATTAAAAAACTATACAAAGGCTACCCCTCCAAAATGTAAATTCTGCAGCCACATAGAAGAAAATGACCCCCAAAGGATCTTAACCCGCTTTATAGATGAATTCGATCAGGACGTGGTGATGGTTTCATGTCCTACCCTTCGCTGTGGGTGGGGCTGGCTTGTTGAGTATGCTTATAAGCATGTAGTTATAGAAGATGAATCATCCATCAGCAAGGGGCTGCTAAAGCTATTAGGGTGTAAGGAAAAAGACCTGATAAAAGGGACCCCTGAGAAAGACACTAAACCAACAGGGCTTGAACTCCTTACAAGACTCTTTGGACCTCTCATTATCATAGACAAAAAATGACCGACATGGATACCTATATCGACATATCAAACAAAAAGTGTAATAAGGACAGGGTGATAATAGGAAGAAAAGTAAACGACCTTATCCACTCAAAAGAAGGCCTTTGGGTTAAAATCGCGGAGCTTGCAAGGACAATTGACTATTGCCTTATTGAGTCCTTCAACGAACGCACTGCGCTCAATGAGGCCGGAGGATGCTCAGGCGCAGTTGTAACTACAACCGAAGATATGACTCCCGAGGAAGAGGAGATGGAGCTTTTTGCAGGATTTCTCAAAGAAGGATACCCTGAAGATATAGCGGCAAAGAAGGCTAAGCAATGGCTGGCTTTTATGAAAGAAGCGTTTGACAAAGATAAAAAATAAAATCTTATTACATCCTATACCAAGAATCTCATGAACACTGACGATAAACATTCTCTTTCTTCCGCATTACGCCAAAGGCTTAAAGAAGAGCTTTCTAATCCTGAATTCATCAAGCTGCTTGAAATAAGCGCTAAGATTGGGGAACTCGTCTTTAAACTAGAGGAGAAATACAACCTCCCTGATACTGACAAGGCAATGATGCCCTCTGGAGATGGGTGATCATTAATGCTGCTGGACTTTATTCAGCGTCTCATTCCGGATGCCGTGGAACTACCGGAACTGGAATCCCTGATCAAAGAGGAAATACTTCAAAGGCAGAAATATAAAAAATCAAAGGGCATGCCGACAGTTATCAATTAAATCCAAAGCAACAGATCACTTCGATGATAAAAATTAAAGCATTCTAAAAGTATAAAAAAGTATAAAAAAACGGCACAAAAAAAATAAAGATAATCTTAAGTGGTATTAAATGGGGCTTATGAATCGTAACTCATTGTTTTTAAAGAATTTTACATAGAACTCATAACCCGAAGGTCAGAGGTTCAAATCCTCTCCCCGCCACCAATAAATTCAAAAAGATACAAAACGCCTAACTGAAAGCCGAAGTCCACCTTTCTGCCCGATGGAGATGCAGAAACAGTTTATTGAAAGACGAAAGAAGGCAGCAGAAATTGCTTTTGTTTGAGGGATTGTAAAGGTGCAATGCAGCTTTACAATCCCTTCTATATCCCTTAGATTTCCTATGCTGTGTATTGGGCGTCGCCGAATCCAAGAATCGGATAGAATATAAATGGCAAGAGGATTAACCCTACAACAAAGCCTGTTCCTTTACCAAATTTTTTTGCAAGACTCGCAAGCGCAATGATACCTGCTACGATGTTGATTAGGGGGATGAATAGAAGAACAAGCCACCAGCCTGGTTTGCCTGCAATTTGCAGGAATACATAAGCATTGTAGATTGGGATTAAAACAGCCCAGCCCGGCTTCCCTGCTTTAACAAATACTTTCCACAGTGCCGCAATCATAACCACCATGACTGCAAGCCAGACAATAATAATGATGCCGCCTCCGCTATTCCCCATATTCTTTCTCCTTTCCTTTTTATGTTTTTAAGATAGGTTCTTTGTATAAGAATACATACAGTTAAAGGTGTTGTCAATTTTTTTCATCAGGTGCCTGTTGCATAGGGTTCCTTGTAAATTCAGAGGTCTTTAACCCTTAAGTCTTTCGTATATCTCCTCAAATTGCGAGGAAGTTTCCTTAAATGCTTTAAGTACATAGGGGTCGAAATGGCGGGGCATTGTCCTTCCGTCACCTTCTGTAATTATCTTATAAGTTGTTCCATGGTCAAAGGCAGGTTTATATACACGTGGATTTCTCAGGGCATCATATTGATCTGCGATGTTCAATATCCTTCCCTCAACAGGTATCTGTTCCTCTTTCAGCCCATAAGGATAACCGCTACCATCCCATCTTTCATGATGTGAAATCGCAATGTCTTTTGCCATATTCAGCCTCAGATGTTCGCCGATTATTTTTGCGCCATAGATGGTATGCCTTTTCATCTCTTCAAATTCCTCAGGTGAGAGCTTCCCAGGCTTTCTGAGAATATCCGGGTGAGTATGAATCTTACCCACATCATGCAATGTTGCCTGAAGACGGATACTATTTGTAAATTTTTCGGACATTCCGAGTTCTTTTGCTATTACTGAAGAATACTCGCCGACTCTCAAAATGTGGTTGCCTGTATCCTCGTCATTTGCCTCCGATGCCCTTGCAAGGGCATAGACTGTGTATTCAAAGGCATGCTCGGTTTCTCTTACCTGTGACGCAAGAGATTTTAAAAATAGACTCTGTGCCACCACGCTGTCTAAGACTGCTGCATCGTAACTGGAAACGGTTTTACCATAATTAAGGGCTAAGATGCAGAAGACATCGCTCAGGTAACAAACTATATTTGACACTACTATTGATATGGAATCGAGTCTTTTAGTTAATGACGTAAGACCCGACGCACCGATAGCAGCTTCACTGGAAAAGACTGTTTTTGAATTGCCCTTTGCAGGCAGATCAATGCTCTGATGAATATCAATTGCAAGCAGTGTCCTGACCACACCTTCAAATGTTGATTCATAACGATACCATTGCCAGTTATTGGTTTCATCAGCTAATCCGACAATAACTGTCTGCGGCTTGTCTGATGTTTCGTATGTCTTTCCTGTAATTTGATCGACTATGCTGTCAATGCTATATAAAAAATTAAAATTCAACGGGTTAAAGGACATAATGATCTCTTTCCCGAAGTTTATCAAGCTTGTAATCTTGTTGTATGCAGAATTGAGTCTGTCATTGAGGTCTTTTATCTCCATGAGCATCTTTATCCTTGCCAGCACCTCTCCTTTGTCAAATGGCTTTGATATAAAGTCTTCTGCACCGGACTCAATCCCTTTAATCCTGTCTTCCTTCTCTGTCAGGGCTGTAATCATAACAACAGGGATATGCCTGAACATTTCATTCCCTTTTATCATCTTGCACACGTCAAAACCGTTAATCTTGGGCATCATCACATCCAGGAGTATGAGGTCAATTCTCTGTTCCTTAATCTTTTCGAGCGCCTCTATGCCGTTTTCTGCCATGACAACTTCATAGCCCCTTGGCGCAAGCATGGCCTCAAGGAGCTTTAGGTTAGCCAGTTCATCATCAACGCATAAAATTACTGGTTTTGATGTAAGCATAAATTTATCTGTTTATCGGTTGTTATTCATTTAAAGTTTTTTTCACTAATTTGGGCAACTGCCTTGTATTTATAGGCTTTGGCAAATAATCATCGAACCCTGCGGTGAGAATTTCTTCCTTGTCGCCTTTCATTACAAACGATGTGAGCGCAATGATTTTTATCCCTTTTGTCCCTGGGTCATTTTTGAGTATCTTTCCTGCAGTAATGCCGTCCATAACAGGCATCTGTATATCCATGAGTATTAAATCCGGCATGTGTTCAGTGGCCATCTTTACCCCTTCAGCTCCATCAGTTGCTTCTAAAACTTTATACCCGTAATACTCCAGAATATCCCGCACCAATACCCTGTTTTTTTCGTTATCTTCCACGATGAGTATTTTCTTAGGCATTCTGAACCTCCTGCCTCACCGGTATCAAAAATGTAAACTTGCTGCCCTTGCCGTATTCGCTCTCAGCCCAGATCCTTCCGCCATGCAACTCGACCAGTCTTTTTGTCAATGCCAGTCCAAGGCCGGTGCCCTCATACTTCTTTATATACGCTGATTCAAGCTGTGTAAATTCCTTAAAGAGTTTCGGGATATCTTCCTGCTTTATACCTATGCCTGTGTCGGCCACGGAAATTTCAACAAAATTTCCGTGGAGTTGTGAGTTGTGAGTTGCGAGTTGCGAGTTATCTGTTCCTGATTTTTCTGAACTCGAAACTCCGAACTCGAAACCCGAAACCCTCCGTGCGCTTACCCGCACGCTGCCCCCGTCAGGCGTAAACTTCACAGCGTTGCTCAGGAGGTTGAACATTATCTGTTTGAACTTCCGCTCATCAGCCTCTATTACTATGTCTGCAGAGGGTTCGATATCGAGACTTAGAGTTATACGATGCTTCATTGCCTTTTCTTTAAACAGTGTCAGCGATGAATTGAGAATATCTCTTAAAACAAAACTGCCGGGTTCAAGCACCATCTTGCCTGATTCCACCTTGGAGAGGTCGAGTATGTCATTGATGAGGTCCAGCAGGTGCCTGCCGCTGACGAGGATGTTATCTACATACTCACGCTGCTTCTCATTGAGTTCCCCGAATAATTCGTCCTGCAGAACCTCTGAAAAACCGATTACTGCATTCAATGGCGTCCTCAATTCATGGCTCATATTAGCAAGGAAGTCTGACTTCGCCTTACTCGCTGCTTCTGCCTGAAGTCTTGCAATCTCGGCTTCCTCTGCCTTTTTGCGTTCTGTGACGTCCCTGCACAGGTAAATGAATTGAACGACCTCTCCTTTTTCATTCTTGATTGGATAGGCAGTGACATCAACAAAAAACTCATTTTTATGTTTATCAAGATGTCTCTGGGATATGATTACAGGACTGCCGGTCTCTTGAAGCACGCGGACAGGACATGTTTCAGCCGGAGGCTCACAGGGAGATTTAAGGTGATGGGTAACCGTATAACAATAGCTTCCCAGAATTTCCCCCATTTCATAGCCGCTTTTTCTCGTTGCTGCCTTATTCGCCCAGAGAATTTTATAATCCGGAGATAAAAGGAAAATGGTCTCTTCAATCCCGTTTGTTATATCCTCAAGCATTTGTGTTGATTCTCTTAATCTCTGCTCAGCCTGCCTGTGTTCATCGATTTCTTTTACAAGTCGGGCCGTCCTCTCTTCCACCCTTTCCTCAAGCTGCTCATTCAGTGTCTTTAATTCATCCTGTGCTTTGAGCAACTCATGGTTTTTATGGATAGCGGTTTCATAAGTGGAGATAAGGAGATTCAGGATCTGCTGACGTTCTGAGGTTATAAAGTATTTTTGACCGGCAAAGACTATCTCAATCCCCATCAGTATCCTTGTCTCCTCTTGCAACTTCAAGTTCGCAAGCAGGTAATCAATGCGGGAGCAGAGATATTTTTCATCGTATGGCTTCGTAACAAAGTTGTCTGCTCCACACTCCAGTCCTCTCAGGACATCTCTCGGGTCAGAGAGGGCGGTTAAAAGAATGACAGGGATGTCTTTCAGGTTTTCATCAGTCTTAATCCGCCGGCAGAGTTCATACCCGTCCATCTCGGGCATGATAATGTCGGAGATTACTATTGTCGGCCTGTGCTTGCCTAACAACTCAAGGGCTTCCTTACCGTTATAAGCGACTAAAACCTGGTAATAATGTTTTTCGAGCATGTATTTCAGTTGCTCGGCCTGTGTCGGGCTGTCCTCAACAATGAGGATTTCTATGCTATTGTTTTTTTTAGCCATAACCTATCCATTCTCTTTCCTTTTATTTATTAAACTTATCAGCGCTGAGGCGATTTTATCCGATGAAAGCACATATGTTGCTGCATCAAGTTCCTTTGCTACCTTTGGCATTCCATAAATAACCGAACTTTCACGGTCTTGCGCAATAGTGACCGCGCCTTTTTCTTTCATTATTTTTAACTCCTCTGCTCCGTCTTTTCCCATGCCTGTGAGCAGAATGCCAATAGCATTCTGACCATAGACATTCGCAACAGAACGGAAAAGGTGGGAAACCGAAGGCCTCAGACCGTTCTCGGGCTCATCTTTGCTGAGCACAATTCTGTTACCATTACTCACACCCATATGAACTCCATCCGGAGCAATATAGGCGTGTCCCGGTAAAAGATCCATCCCGTGGACTGCCATGTGAATCGGAACTCCACTTGTTTGACCGATCCAATCTACCATACCCTGAAGAAAACCCGTTGTCATATGCTGGACGATTAATAGAGATGCCGGTAAGTCTTTCGGGAGTTCGGACAGAATTGTTTGAAGTACAAGTGGACCTCCGGTAGATGCGCCAATGGCAATAATTCTGATTTCAGTTGGTATTCGCTCAATAACTGCTTTTGCAGGAACTGCAGGGGCTTCCCGTCTATAACGCGGCCACCTCCTTACTACCTTCACCTCTGACATCAGTTTAACTGTTTGAATAAATTCCTTTGCTGTTGCTTCATGGTCAGGATGACCAATGCCTTTTGGTTTCTGCACAGCAACAAGAGCACCTGCCTCCATTATGCTGAATGTTGTCTCTACCTCTTTGGTATCTACGCTCCCGCTCACAATAACTATGGGTGTAGGATACGTTTCCATGATTCTGCGTGTTGCTTCAAGGCCGTTCATCTTTGGCATGTTGATGTCCATTGTGATTACATCAGGCATTTTAAGGGCTACGGCTTCGATGGCTTCCTCTCCATTGTTTGCAGTTCCAATCACCTGTATTGCCGGATCCGAACCGAGGATATAAACTAAGAATTCCTGCACAACAGGCGAATCTTCTACAACAAGAACCCTTATCATATCAGTCTCCTGACTACTTCTAAGAGATTGCTCTGGTCAAAGCTGCTTTTGACGATATATGCATTTGCTCCAACATCAATTCCGCGCTCACGGTCTTCGCGGGATTCGAGCGCTGTCACAAGCACAACAGGCAAATCAACGAGCTTTTTGTCAGCGCGAATCTTAGCTGTAAGGTCAAAGCCATTCATCCTCGGCATATCAACATCCGATACAACCAAATCAAAGTCTTCGGTCTTCAGCGCTGTAAATGCATCAATGCCGTCAACAGCGGTCTTGACATTGTATCCGGCAGATTCGAGGATATTCTTCAACAGTGTCCTTGCAGTGATTGAATCTTCAACGACTAAAACAGATTGTTTCTTCGCTATGACCTTCTCTGCTGTAGCAACGGCCCTGACAGGAGCGGTTGAGACCTTCACAGCAGATTTCATCAGATCAGGAATATTAAGGATTGGCACCACTTGCCCAGTGCCGAGAACTGTGGCGCCAGCAATATTCCTCACACGGGAAAGTTGTTTACCAAGGCCTTTCACCAACACTTCCTGTTCATTCAAGACCTCATCCACACTAAAAGCAATATGTTTTTCTGCAGCGCCAAGAACCATAACCTGTACGAATTCTTCATTCTTTATTGTCTTTTTAGGGAGTTCCAGAACAGCATGAAGGGGCACAAGAGGGATTGTGTGTCCATTAAAAGGAATGGTTTCCCTGTTTTCTACTGTTTTAATTTCATCCTGCTTGATCCTTTTCATGCGCGCCAAATTAGGAGTTGGGATAACAAAGAGATGTTCATCTACGCTAACCAAAACACCCCGAAATGTGGCAAGTGTCAGAGGCAGGACAATCTGTAGAGTTGTTCCCATACCTGTATTTGATTCACAGGACACCATGCCTCCCAATTTTTCAACTTTCTCCTGCACAATGGCAAGGCCGAGTCCCCTGCCTGAAACATCTGTAATGATGGGACTTGTGGAAACTCCTGAATGGAAAACGAGCGACAGCGCTTTTTGCTCATCAAGCTCGTCTGCTTCGCTTTGAGATAGAATGCCAAGCCTGACTGCTGACGCCTTAACTTTTGTAAGATCAATTCCTGCCCCGTCATCAGAAATAAGAATCCCGACATTTCTGCTATTTACCTGCGAGATGGCAATAGTAATGGTTCCGGGCAAGGGCTTTTTTTTGCGAACTCTCTCATCAGGTTTTTCAATGCCGTGGTCAATACAGTTTCTCACTAAATGGATAAAGGGGTCTTTCATCTCCTCTAAAATACGCCTGTCAATCTCAATATCGCCTCCACTGATTACGATTTTCACGTCCTTGCCCTGAGCATGCGAGAGATCACGGACGAGCTTTGGAAAGATTTCGAAGAACAATGAGAAAGGAAGCATTAACACCTTCTTCATGTCTTCAAGAAGGTTGTCCACCATCGTCCCGAGTGACCGCTGATCATGTTCGGCTGACTTTTCCAGCGTTTTAAGTTTACTTTCCAGTGATTTAATGTAATTATCATTCCAATCAAGGAACTCTTCAAATTGCGGTTTACGCAAATTCTGTTTCGCGTTCCGAGTTTTGGGTTTCGAGTTCTGATTCCCGAAACCTGAAACTTGAAACTTTAAACCAGAAACCGCTTTCGTCCACTCCTTTTTCCATGCAGAAAATGTAGTGTTAATCTCCTGCATCTCTGCGGTGCGCTGGCCTGCTGATAGTTTCGCTGAAAGCAGTCCTTCAGCTTGAAGCAGAATCGAGTCCAGCTTTGCTGTAGATATCCTAACCGTCTCTGATACCATTGATTTACCCTCAGTTAGAGGCCGAATATCTGACGTCTCTTTAGTAGATACGGAAACCTCTTGTTTTGAGGCAACAGGGATCGCTGCCTCTGTTCTTTTTAGTTCTTCCTGTTCGGGCAGTAGACTGCCCTTTGATACCCTCTCAAGCTGCTGGATAATTTCCTTAATCCTGGATTTTTCCGCAGCAGACCGTTCAACTCCTGCGGACAAGAGAAAATTACCGAGAATATCTACAGCTATGTGAAAGATGTCAAACATCTGTGGCGATATGGTGATCTCTCTGCGCTTTAATGCAGCAAAGACACTTTCCAGCGACTGGCAGACTGCCTCGATTTCAGTTATGTTCACTGAACGGGCAGCGCCTTTAAGACTGTGCGCCTCACGGAAGATGCTCTCGATGATTTCCATCTGCTTTTCAGCAACAGTGGTTTTCTCCAGCTCAATAAGGCCATTAGACAGCGAAGCAATGTGCTCTTTTGCTTCGACCTTGAAAGTTGATAAAAGCTTTTTTAAAAAATCGTTTTTATCCACTACAACTCCTTAGTCAGTCATTTCCATGAACTAAATTACCTGTCATTCCCGCAAGTGAAACGCGTCGGGAATCCTTCCTCAAGAGAGATTCCGGACAAGCCGGAATGACAGAAAAAATAACCGAACGGGTCTGTAAACTGACTCTATTCATACCTTATACTGTTCCACTAATTGCTTCAGTTTCTGCCCCAGTTCATGCAGGCTCTGGGCAGAGGTCTCTGTCTGCTTCGTGCCTGAGACATTCTGTTCGGTTGCCAGCTTAATATTCTCCATTGCAGCGGTAATCTGCTCCATACCTACCAGAAGCTGCTGGCTTGACGCTGAAATCTGGGTTGCTGCCTGCGATGCCTCTGTAATGCTGTCCGCCAGTATGCGGATAGATTCACCTGCCTGACCGGATTGTTTCACTCCTGCCTCTACTGCCTTGCTTCCCTGCTCTGTTGCAAGCACTGCTGCGCTGGTTGCCTTCTGTATGTCGCCAAGGATGTTCCGTACCTGCGCAGTCGCCTGCTTTGATTGCTCTGCAAGGCTTTTAACCTCTTGAGCTACAACTGCAAATCCCTTGCCTTGCTCTCCTGCTTTTGCTGCTTCGATTGAAGCATTGACTGAAAGGAGGTTCGACTGTTCGGCAAGGTCATTGACTGTGGCTATTATCTCTCCTATTGCCTGACTCTGTTCGCTCAGTTTTACAATGCTTTCAGCAATGGACTCCATTTGCTCCCTGATTCTATTCATCCCTTCGATTGAATCATCCACAGATTTCTTGCCTGTCTGAGAGACCTGCGCAGTTTTCTGTGCGGTCTCAGAAACATACTTTGCTTTTTGGCTGGAAACCTGAGCTGTCTGTTTTACCTCTTCAACAGTAGTTGTTGTCTCGCTCACTGCTGTTGCTGTCTCTGTTGCGCCGGATGCAACCTGTGTTGTTGTGGCAAGGATTTCGCTGGCTGAAGAGGCAAGGGCACTCGCTCCTTCTTTGATCTCTCTGTTAATCTCGCGGAGATTTTCGACCAGTTTTGTAAATGTCTTTGACAGTGTACCAACCTCATCCATTCTATTCTCAGAAGACACCTTGACTGTCAGGTCACCAGCTGCGACTTTTTCTGCAAGCCCTGAAATTTCTTTGAGTGGAACCGATATGATGCGGTTAAGAAAAAATACCATGAAAATTCCAAAAAGCATGGCAACTGAGCCTATAGTGAAAAAAATGCGGATCATGCGGCTTTCCATCTCGCTGGCCATGACAACGTTGTTTTGTGCCCTTGCCAATGCCTCATCCCCTAATTCCTTTGCTGCGTCCCGAATCTTGTGATATCTCTCTAACTGTACCCTGAGCATCAACTGTTTTGCCTCTTCATTTTTTCCGGCGTAGATAAGGGGGATGACCTGGTTGTCCCTCGTCTGCCTGAAAAGATTTCTAACGCTGCTCATTTCATCAACCTTTTTTAGAAATGCTGTATCCTTTTTGTTTCGATCCTTCAGCTTCTGTATTACATCATCAATCTCCCGTGACCTTTCTTTTATGTCCTGGTGCCAGAATTCCTGGTCGGACCTTTTGGCCACCAAAAGCATATCCAACTGGGCAGCCCGTATTCCGTTTTCATAACCTCTCAGGAGGAGAAGGTCTGTGGCATTGGCGAAATCCTCTTTATAAAGGTGTTCCTGTGACGAATGAATAGACGTGATACCTACATACGCCATTGCAATCATAACACCCATAAGCATTATCATAAGACCAAATCCAATAAAGAGTTTGCTTTTTGTCGTAAGATTAAGAAACCATTTCATGTCTTTTCCTCCTGAAAAATTTATGATTTATGATTGCTGATTTATGATTTAATACAATCATCAATGATTATTTACATCGTGACCTCTTCATGCACGATAATCGCCTTGTCCGATAAAAGTTTCTCTGCATCCAGAATCACCACCCGCTCCTTTGTCACTCCCTTGAGATATTCTTCACGTATGCCTGTTAATGTGGGGATTGACTGCTGCAATTCACTTAATAAAATATTCCGCACACCAAGAATGACATCTGATAGAATGCCAAACTCCATTTTTTCATTATGAAGGATGATAATTTTATTCAGGTCGCCAAGTCCCTTTTCCGGCAGGTCAAAGAATTTCTTGATGTCTATAAGCGATAGAATCTCTCCACGCACATTGATGATGCCGAGGATAAAAGGCGGTGTGCCGGGCAAAGGTGTTAGCTCTTTCAGGGGATAGACCTCGCGTACATAAGAAGTCTCGATGCCATACTTTTCATAAGCCAGCATGAACTCAACAATCTCGATATACTCTTCTGCTGTTTCCTTATCTCTTGTCTCCTGTGAAAGTGCTTTCGCTCTCATTTTAAAAATCTTTTTCTTTTCTTCAGGGGCTGGTGTCCATCCTTTCTCTGTTGCTGCCCGGGCTGTCTCCATGCGGCGATTAACTTCGGTCCAGTCGATTATCTTTCTTGGTTTATTGTCAGCCATCAAAACTCCTTTATTACTTATTTTCCTAAAATTACTAACCGGCAAACCCTTTTCTGTCATGCCCGAAGTTCTTTATCGGGCATCCAGGGTTTCCCGCAGGAACGCATCTGGATTCCCGCCTTCGCGGGAATGACCCTGATAAACTATACACTCGCAACTCGAAACCGTCCTCTTAATGCCTCAATGATCTCCATTAGCCTCCCTGCTGTCATTCCTTCTGATTCTATCAAGACGTCTTCTTGCCGATACTTTTTCAGAAGAAAGAGGGCATTCTCAAAATGCTTCACTGATTCTTTGAACTTACCTTGCTGTTTTGTTAAA
>JAKAKQ010000058.1 GCA_021813425.1 Nitrospirota bacterium | reverse complement strand
CTCCGGACTCACCCTGAATGGCATTGCTGAAGAAAAATTTCAGACTGTAGATACCGTGTGGACAGGAGAGGTACTTATTCGATGTAACCCTGCTGATCGTGCTCTCATGGAGGTTGAGTTCCGTTGCAACGTCCTTGAGGTTCAGCGGCTTCAGATAATTTATACCGCTGTCAAAGAAATCTCTCTGGAAGTTGAGGATGCTTTCAGTGACCCTGTAGATGGTTTTATTTCGCTGTGACAGGCTTTTAAGCAGCCAGATTGCTGAACGGAGCTTGTCTTCCAGAAACTGCCTGTCTTCTTTCTGGATGGTATTTCTCTGTTTGAGAAGCTTTTGATAATAACTGTTTATTTTCAGTTTGGGCAGTCCTTCGTCATTCAGGATTATCTGATAAACGCCGTCGGTTTTTATAATATACACATCAGGGACAATGTAGTTTACATCGTCTGAGGACGAGAAGTTCTTGCCGGGCTTTGGATTGAGTCCCTCGATGACTTTGACGGCCGACATGATATCCTCGAGGGAAACGCTATACTTTTTTGCCAACTGTAGATACTTCTTTTTCCCAAGCAGATCCATATCGTTTAAAACCATGTCTTCTACAAGAGTGCTGTGGAGATTAAGCGGCTTAAGCTGCAATTGGAGACATTCGACTATATTTCTCGCAGCAATCCCCGGCGGATCGAAACTCTGCACAAGACTTAATGCCCTTTCAACAGTCTCCATGTCAGTTTCTGCAAGATCTTTTATCTCTTCGGCTGAAGCCTTGAGGTAGCCGTCTTCATCTATGTTGCCTATGACTATTTCTGCGACGCTTCTGATCTTTTCATCCTCCCTGGACAGCCGGAGCTGCCATATGAGATGATCGAAAAGTCCGGGTGTATTGCTGAGGAAGTGTTCAAAAGAAGGTTGCTCGGTCTGACCGGGGGTGAAATATCCCAGATCCCTTCCGTCAGAACTCCTTTCATCGAAATAGTCATCAGAGACAAAATTCATCATTTTTTCAAGGGGCATCTCCGTATCGTCCTCTTCAACAGGGATCTCGATGGATTCTTTTTCTTCGGATGTAATCTCTTCAGTGGTGATCAGGTCCATGGATTCCTCGAGAAAGGGGTTTTCGACCATCTCCTGGTTGAGTGTCTGCGATAGTTCCAGCTGTGGCATGTGCAATAGTTTTATTGCCATCTGGAGCTGAGGAGTCAGCACGAGCTTTTGGGAAAGTTTTAATTCAAGGCGGTTCTCGAGTGCCATTTATAATCTGAACTCCTCGCCGAGATATGCCTCTTTTACCTTCGGGGCCGCTATCAGTTTTTCAGGGGTCCCTTCATCGAGGATCTCGCCGTTGTTTATGATATAAGCCCTGTCGGTTATAGAAAGAGTATCCCTGACGTTATGGTCTGTAATAATAATGCCAAGTCCTTTTTGCTTCAGATATATGAGCATCTTTTTCAGTTCGATAATTGCGAGCGGGTCTATGCCTGCAAATGGTTCATCAAAAAGCATAAGAGTCGGTTTAGTGGCGATCGCCCTGGCAATTTCAGTCCGTCTCCTCTCTCCGCCTGAAAGCTTGTAGCCGACTCTTTTGGAGAATTCTCGAAGGCTGAATTCGTCCAAAAGACGGCTGACCTCGGCGTCTGTCTCTTCTTTTGAGAGCCCCTTGATCTCGAGGACCGCCCTGAGATTGTCTTCAACAGAAAGCTTTCTGAAGACAGAAGGTTCCTGCGGCAGATAGCTTAGTCCCATCCTGGCTCTCTGGTACATCGGCAGGAGGCTTATATCTTTTTTGTCAAGGTGAATGCTTCCCATTTCAGGTGTTATAAGCCCGAGCATGATATAAAAGGTTGTTGTCTTGCCTGCTCCATTAGGCCCGAGGAGACCGACTATTTCGCCTGTCGAGACATAAAGGTCTAGGTTCCGCAGAACAACTTTTTTCCCGTATGATTTGTTGAGACCTTTTACCTCAAGAAGGTGCATTTACCTGTCCTTTTTGTTCTTCAGAAAGACTTTGCTGTTTTCGACAAAAGAACGGTCATCACTGATAAAATAAGTCATCTTTGTGCCTGTAACTACATTTTCTCCATCAACTGCGCGCGGGTCGCCTGTAAATATAACCTTGTCTTCATCGGCATAATAGACCGCTTTTTGCGAGGTAATTATACGTGTGTTCCTGAGGACCCTGACATTTCCTGTAGATTCAATCTTTGTTACGTCACCGCTGTTTTCCCTGTAATAAACAAGCATAGTATCTGCATAGATGGTCATGTCGGTTGTCTTTGCAACAACATTCCTTTCAAAGAGGGCGGTATGGGCATTGTTGTCTGCAGTAAGGGTTTCCGAGGTAACGACGATCGGCCCCTTTATCCTCTGATTAGTGTCCTGGGAAAACGTATCTGTCGCAGAAATGAAAATCAATAACAGACTAATTATTAAAAATCGCTTTAACATTATTGAGCACCTTTACCTTTTTTTCATTATTGTCGACAGTCATGCCTTTTCCCTGTAAGTTGAATCTCCTGCCTTCAATCTTTACGTTGCCTTCTGTTTTCAGGTTGCCGGCCTTGCTGTCAAGTTCAATGTTTTCGGTTGTTATTGAATAGCTGTTGTTCCTGGCAACGACTTTACCGTCAATAGCAAGGCTTTTATTGGTCAGGTCATATAGACCCTTGTCTGCATAAATTGTCATGCCTTTATTTTGTAATGTCATCTCTATTTCAGTCAGGTATGCCTTATCATTATTTTTTGATATATCAGCCCTTTTTGCCGTCAATACCCAGTCAGGCTTACCATTTATTTTATGGAACATCTTCAATCCTTCAATAAAGGATTCTCCTTTTAGCTTTATGTCCAGTGTATTTACCTTTTCACTTTTTACCATATAGATGAAAAAGGAAAAGATTATCAATGAGAGGACAAGGAACAGACTTCTCTTCATGAAAAAATTTTATCATATGGAAGGTTTTAAGTAAAGGCAAATAGTATGCCAGTATTTACCGGTTATTATAAAAAACCGTGCAAATTCGATCCGGGGCTCAGGCAATCCCTTTGAGGAGGGCATCTCTCATGACGTCCACAGGAGGGGAAACATTAGTCCAGAGCTCAAAGGCTAATACACCCTGCCAGAGAAGCATCCCGGAACCGTCGATTGTCCTGCAACCATTTTTTGATGCGTATTCAAGAAGTGGTGTTTTCTTATATATAAGATCACATACTATGTGACCGGGATCGAGGGAAGAGGGATCAAAAGGCAATGGGTCTTCTTTTCTAAGTCCGAGCGGTGTGGCGTTGATTACTATCTCAAACTCTTTCAGATTGCCCGTGTTCTTTAATGCCGAAACATTACTCCTTATCTTTGAAAGGTCTGATACGAGTTTGTTCAGCTTGTTTTCGTCTATATCAAAAATATGCAATAATCCGGCCTTTTCGCTCAGATAGTAACTTACCGCCCTTGAAGCACCGCCGGCTCCTGCTATGAGGATATTTTTATTGTCAACCTGGACTTGATTTTCTGTTAGTGACTGCATGAATCCGCGTCCGTCAGTGTTATAACCTGATAGTTTTCCTTTCATGTTGACGATGGTATTTACAGCGCCTATGAAAGAGGCCTCCTCATTTACACTGTCAAGAAATGGGATAACGTTTTCCTTATGCGGGACCGTTACATTTACACCGGCCATATTAAGCGCCCTTATCGCCTCTACAGCATTCTTAAGGGAATCAGGATGAACAAGGAAAGGCAGATAACAGCAGTCCAGGCCAAGGTTTTCGAAGGCAGCATTGTGCATCGAAGGCGATAGAGTGTGCTCTACCGGATAGCCGAAGAGTCCTGTAATCCTGGTTTTTCCTGTAATCTTCATATCCCTGCCTGTTTATTAACAGTCTCAAAATAATAAGGATATTGATTTATAAAATCCCTCCTAACCTCCCTTTGCCAAAGGGAGGAATAATCCCCCTCTTTAGCAAAGAGGGGCGAGGGGAGATTTTCTGAATAATGTCTATTCAATTACGAGTCCCTTAATAACTTATGTTTGCTATTGTATCAATAAGTCCCTGTGGCGTTCCATCTGTTTTGACGGTCTTAATCCCTGTTGCTTCCTCGATATCCTTCAGAGATACGTTGTCGAGCAATATGTCTTCATCCTCTTTTAGGACAACGTCAGGGACGATAAGTATTTCATATGAGTCTGTATTGTCATGGAGGGACTTTATTATGTCACGGCCGGTCAGGAGTCCTGTAACGGTAACTGACGGCCCGAAGAACCTGTTCTCAACTGAAATTACATCAATATGAATATCTTCTTTTTCAGAGAGGCGATCTGTA
>JAKAKQ010000105.1 GCA_021813425.1 Nitrospirota bacterium | reverse complement strand
GATAATATATACAATAGACAGGGCTCTGAAATTGAAAAAAATGCAGAAAGAGAACATCTTGTTAAAACAGGAGCTCTCAAAAAAAGCCGGTGATAATCTGTGATAATCAGGCAGGCAGATAATGCTCTTTTACGAATTCTTCCTTAAACCATTCGACTACTGAATCACTGAACATAGCCATGTCGAGTTGTTTTGTATAGACAGTAAACCGTCCAAGGATATCCAGTTTGTGAAGGATAGACTCCACTTCATATTTTGTGATTTTCGCTTCGATAACATCTCCTGTGCAGATGACTTTAAAATCAAGCCTTCCTAATATATCTTTTATAAGGGCAGTTCTCCTGAGACGTCTGTCGAGCGATGCTCCTCCACCCTTAAAGAAGAATTGTATATAATTGTCATTAGTATTTTCTCCTGCATACGCCTCGACTGTTGAAAGGTGATAGCCAAGCCTGATATTGAAGTTCATATATTCTTTGGATACCATTGCAAAGCTCTTTTCATGCAACTGGCCTTCCTGCGCAGCCGAAGGGATGCTTTTCAAATCCGCAGGCTTTGGCTCAGGCCATTTCACGGACATCATTCCCTTTAAAAACGCCTTCATCGGTTTCGAGAGAACATTCTGAACGGCAATTTTCTTATATCCTTCTTCAATTCCCTGACCGATATCGATTAAACTCACATCAAGAGGTATTTTTAAAACCAGTTTTACCGCATCTCCTTTTCTTATTTCCTTCTGGTCGCTGATTTTGAACATCTCAGTCATTGCCTTCTCGTGGGCAAAGCGTGTTATGTCGTGAAAGGTCCGGCAGTTTTCGATGGAAAATCCTTTGTCTTCCGGATCTATCAGATTTAACGGCACTATCCTTTTCAATACCCTCCTGAATGTTTTAAAAAGCGGGGTCGATTTAAAAGGGTCTTCCCTTTTTGAAGCCATCTCAAGAAGGGCCCCCACCCTGCCTTCATAAATGTTGCAGTTCACTGCATCAACGGTTATTTCCTGACCGTGTTTAATTACCTCGGTGGCGATGTTCGCATTGAGAATAGTGGGTATCTGAAACTCCCTTGACAGAGATGCCATATGCCCTGTCGCGCTTCCCACGTCCGTAATGATTGCGCTTGCCTTGTCCATTACCGTGACGAATTTCGTGGAAGTATGTTTGGCTATCAGTACCGCACCGGCAGGGAAACTGTTCAGGTCTTCATCCTCCCTCACAAAATAGGCTTTCCCCGAAGCAATTCCCTTGCAGGCAATCGCTCCTCTGTCAAGGAGAATTTTATGACCCTCCATGCGTATGGGAATGGGTTTGGCCTTAGTTGTCTTTGCGGAAATCCTAAGCGGCCTTGTCTGAAGAATATAGATGTTGTTATCCTGATCAATAGCCCATTCTATATCCTGCGGTTTGTTATAGTGACTTTCTATGACATGTGCGAACCGTCCGAGTATCATCACCTGATTCTCCGTCAAACAGGATCTGTTCTCCAGATACTCAGGGACTTTGACTTCAATCACGCCCTGGTCCGGGCTCTGGACAAGCATAATCCTTTGAGCCGCGACCTTCTGCTCCAGGATGACATTATTGGATTTTGAGACGATATACATATCAGGGCTGACCTGACCGTCCACGGCTGATGTGCCCAGGCCCCAAACTGCATTAATAATGATCACATTCTTATGAAGATCTGTGGGGTCATGGGAATACATCACACCGCTGGCCTTTGCGTTTACCATCGTCATAATGCCCACAGACATAACCATGTCATCCTCTGTAAAGCCCTTACTCCGGTAGTAGAAAATAGCCCTTGGTGTAAAAAGACTGGCCAGAATTTCCTTATATTGCTCAAGTATTGCTTCCTTATTCATTACCCCAAGGGCAGTTGCATACTGTCCTGCAAAGCTGAACTCTCCGTCCTCCTGAACTGCACTGCTGCGAACCGATACGCTTACTGTATTGCCGATCTTTTTCATGAGGTTTTCGTATTCGGCCAGGATCGATTCCCCCAGATCGTCAGGGATTTCAGCCCCTGTTATCATTTCCCGTATCTCCCTGCTGACAGAGGTCAATTTTTCCATATTTTTCAGGTCCAATATATACAGTTTCTTATTAATGCCTTCCATCAGATTGTTATATTCCATAAACCGCTTAAAGGCATATGCGGTTATGGTAAAACCCTCTGGAACCGGAAGTTTAAGGACATTCTGCACCTCGCCGAGGTTTGCGATTTTGCCCCCAACTGCTGTGACCATGTCTTTATTTATATGGTCAAGGGGAATGGTGAAATCAGTCACGGGGATTTCAATCTTTCGTGTCGAAATTTCTATGATATCAGAATTAATTTTTTTCAATATATTATAAAGCTGAGGGTATCGTTCGCCTGATATTTCGTTAAGATTTTGTATGATATTGAAGACCTGTTCGGAAACGGTCTTATACCGGGAATCGATATACTGCCTGTCAAACAGATATTCACCGGATATCTTTTCTTCCATATCCGCCATTATCTCGAGGACTCTGTTGTTACTGGAAAGGAGATTTTTAAATGAGAGGTATTTTTTCTGAAGTAATCTTTTATCTTCGTTTATAAACGGATTAATGTTTTTGTCTTTTTTTAATTTTCTGAAAATATCAAATGACATTCGTAAATGATTACCCCCTGCTTCTGCCTTTTACCCGTTCTTATTTTACCTTAAAAAGTAAAATTATAGATATAATTTTTTGATAAATTTAAAAAGCATATACAGAATTGCATTATGATAGAGTTTCTTAGTAAATCAGTTTAAGTTTAGTATATTTCAATGAACAAAACGCTGATATTATTGGAGCTTGTCCTTTAGTCTTTCAATAGAGGCATAACTTTGATGCAAGATTCCTTCATCCATTGCAGATTTAATGAAATCATCAGTAAAAGGGCGGCCTTTCAGGCCGCCCACAGAATTTAATGGCTGTAGCCTGATTTGTATACTCCGGGCACCTCGAAGAGGTTGGTGTAAGTATTGATGATCTGAGCTGCCTTGTCGCCAGTTGGAATGCCTTTCACGACCTCCCTTGTCTGCATATCGATCACATACACAGCCCCGTCGGAAGCGTTCGTTGCATAGGCCTTTTTGCTGTCTGCGCTGAAGACGATATGGCCGACATGGTTGCCGTTGCCTACTGTTATGTCTTTAAGTTTAAGGCCTGTCTTTGAATCAACGATCGTAATTATGTTTGAACCGTACGGAGTGAGAACGACATAGTTTCCATCCGGTGTCAGATAAGGATGCCCGACCCCGTTGGCAGCCTTGATAGTCCTTATGACCTTTTGCTGAGCAACATCAATGACCGCAACAGTTGAACCGCCGAATTTAGGACCAGGGCCTCGGTTGCAGTAATAAAACAATTTTCCGTCAAGGGTGAATATGCCGTGATGACCTTCGATAACCTCACCCTCTGCTGTAGGTATCTCGATCTTTTTTACCTCCTTGAAAGAAGCCATATCGATTACGGAAACAGACGGCTTGATCTTTGCGGCTTCATTTCCCTCATAAACTATCCATACCTGCTTGTTGTCAGGTGTGGGGATGAAGTAATGCGCGGGGCTGTCGCCATCGATCGTTGCCGCAACATCGAGAGATGGAATTTTCAGGACATATGCCTTTTTGTCGGCATAGTTCTGGACAAAGGCGTATTTGCTGTCCCAGGTAAATGCTGAATGCATCATCAGCGGGCCTTTCTGCTCTTTATTAACATGATCGACAGCAAAGGTTTTGAGTTCTTTGTCAGTTTTAGCGTCGAAGAGTACCGCCTTCACCTCGCCGGTGTGATTGATCAGAACATACTTCCCGTCCGGCGTTACGAGAGGATGTTTGACGTTCTTTCCTGTTTTGATATGCTTAAGTGTTTTGTGTGTAACTGCATCAATAACCGTGACGGAGTCGCCGCCGTTTTCGCCGACGTATATCTTTTTCAGGTCAGGAGTCAGGCAGGCGAGCCAGCCTGTCGGCCCGGTTTCGCAATGGCCGATGACCATATCCTTATGCGGATCAATAAATGAAAGAGTCTTCGACGCCGCATTCGGCACGAAGATCCATTTGGCTACAGCCGCATAAACAACCGTACTCAGACTGATTACAACCAAAGCAACAAGACAATACTTCAAAAGTCTCCTCATAAATTACCTCCTATGGACTGGTTTTGATTTGAACTTCAGCAGAATGCAGAATATCGTTTTCTCTCATCACCTCCTTAACCCCCAAAATGCAATCATTGCAGGGACACGCTCCAAAAAACTTTATAATGTCGCAATTTGGATACTTATGAAATCGAACGTCTTTCATAAAAATATGATGTTTTTTTAAATTTAAGACTACTTGCAAAAGTGGAGCAGAGAAAGAT
>JAKAKQ010000338.1 GCA_021813425.1 Nitrospirota bacterium | reverse complement strand
TCCTTTTTATATTTTGTAGTCTTTATAAGCTGTTCAACCGAGCTTAATGTGGTCCCTACAAGATGTTGCGACAGTGTTTCAATACGGCCTTCGTAAAAACCGAAGGCGTCATTGTATTCAGGTCTCATAAACTCTATCGCGCCTTTTAGTATCCCGGCATCGGGGAGCGGGATCTTAATCTTTCCTGTATGGATATTATTGACTATGAGGGCATGGAGGTCGTTCAGGTTTTCGGTTATAAGGAATGTCGCTATGTTATGGCTGCAGATGAGGGAATCATTTGCCCAGTCCCTCATAAGAAGCACTATGGTATTGATATCATAACTGAACCCGCCTTCGGTCTTCGGTATGATAAGCTCAGCTGCATCTATGATGCATCCGACATGATGGGACTCTCTGCCGAGATGTGCAAGATTGGCTGTATACCTGAAATAATGGGTCAATAATTCGATTGCAGGCCGCGGTTGCTTCGGCAGTTCGGGGTTATTTCTGATGCTCGGCCACCGGGAAAATATCTCTCCGCCTTTTTCTACACGGATACCGTTGCCCATGTCATAACCCAGTACAACATCAAAGGATTTCATGAGCACCTGGAGCAGGTAATCCTTAAGGTTTCCGGTTTTAAAACTATCTGCTTCAGGCACAAGCATACGGTCATTGACATTCCCGTAGAGGATGAACTGATTTGTTGAACCGCTCTCGTAAAGGGCGATTAAGTCTTTTGCCCACTGATAGAGGCCTGAAATCGGTTTGTTATCAGTCATGTTTAATTTCTAATTCTTTTCAGTGCTCGGCCCCATGGTCTTTTCAGAAGGTTTCTTTACAACGCCTTCAAGGGGTATGCCTTCCTTTGCAGCAAAGTCGGCAAGGGCCTGCTCTGCCATTGCCTTTTGCTCTGCCTCCTTGATCTGAACGCCGGAATAATCTATCGTATCCCTTGCAATACGCGCCCTTCCTGCAGCCTTGTCACGCTCCTCATTTACCATCTCTGTAAGCCTGTCAAGTGTGTCTCCTGCTCCTCCTATATTTGTAATCATACCGGCTGACATCTCTGAAAGTTCAGCCATCGCCTGTTTCATCTTCATGTCGCTGATGGCGGATTTCAGGTTCTCGATCTTTGCCTTTGCAATGCTTATTGCCACATCGCGCGCCTTAAGGAGTTTTTTATATGTCTCTTCTGCCTGTTCGAGCTGGACACGGTTTTCCTCCAGTTCGCGCTGTACTGTCTGGAGGCGGAGTGCATACTGTCCGGCAGCATCGCGGTTGCCTGCCTTAAGGTTGGCCCCTGCCTTTGCCCTCAACTCCCTTTCCTCTGCCTCAAGCTTCTTTGTCTGCGTCATAAGACGCTCACACAAACCGGCATGGGAGGCCAGCCCGTCATTGTATTTTGCTATCTGCTCCCTCAGATTTTCCTTTTCGAGTTCCAGCAGCGCCTCCGGATTGCTCTTTTCAAGACCACTGATGAAGAGTCCAAGAAAACCCTTTATAATATTTATCAACCTCCTGAACATAATCCACCTCCATAATTTTATTTCTAAAAACAGATCATCCCAAATTATCAGGAAACGAAGGCATATCTTTCCGGGGCTGACCTCTCCGGCGGAAAGCCATATATACTCCCCATTTTATAAAAGAAAATATCACGGCTGCCAGAGCAAAAAAAGTATAAATCGATCCACCGAAGAAAAGCCATATGCGTGTTCTGGATAAGGCGAGAACTATAACAAAGGCAGCGCTGATCATAACCATAAGTCCGGAGAGGCGGTCAAAACCCGGAATCAGCTTAAAGCTGACCGACTGCTGTATAAGTATCAATGTTATTGTCATGGACAGGATCGGAATGAAATAAACTACAAGACTGACATCGAGGAGGTTTTCGTTTGTAAAAAATAAGACATACGCTGTAAGCACTGCCGAGAGTAGCCCCGGAATACATGCGAGATAGACCAGTAAAGAATAAAAATAATTCCACGGGGATTCTCCCCCCTGCCCCTGTTTATGCAACAGCCTCAGCACTAATGCCAGAAGAGGCGGGATGCATAACAAAAATATCAACAGCCGGGAATAACTGCCTGCAAGAAGGATTAAGTCGCGGGCGCTTGTAATATATAATTGCTGTTCAGACATGATAGATTATACCACATTTACTCACAGCACGGATTTGCAGATAACTGTTAAGTTTATGAACTATCCGGGCAAACAAACCCTTGCAATGTGTTAAAATGTTCTATCTTTAATAAAGCCTTTAATAGAAAATTCTAAGGAGCTGAATAATGCCTGATAACAGTTCGCAAAGACCCTCTGATTTCATACAGGAAATAATCAAGGAGGATCTGGAGACGAATAAATACGAAGGCCGTGTCCATACCCGGTTCCCTCCCGAGCCAAACGGCTATCTGCACATAGGGCATGCAAAATCAATCTGTCTTAATTTTGGAATTGCAAAAAAATTTAACGGCCTCTGCAATCTGAGGTTTGACGACACAAACCCCACAAAAGAAGAAGTCGAATATGTAGAGTCTATAAAAAAAGATGTCAGATGGCTTGGATTCGACTGGGGCGACCGTCTTTTCTATGCATCGGATTATTTTGAACAGTTATATCAGCATGCGGTGCAGTTGATAAAGATGGGGAAGGCTTATGTCTGCGATTTAAGTGCGGATGAGATAAGGGAATACCGCGGCACATTAACTGAACCCGGCAAAGAGAGCCCTAACCGCAACCGTCCTGTTGAGGAAAACCTCGATTTATTCGAGCGGATGAGAAGGGGCGATTTCCCTGACGGCTCCCGCACACTCCGTGCAAAGATAGACATGAAGTCAGGGAATATAAATATGCGCGACCCTGTCATGTTCCGCATACTGCATGCCGAACACCACAGGACGGGAGACAAATGGTGTATCTATCCGATGTATGATTATGCGCATTGTATTTCTGATTCCATTGAAAGGATAACCCATTCTGTCTGCACCCTCGAATTCGAAGACCACCGGCCGCTGTATGACTGGTTCCTTAATGAATTAAATGTCTTTCATCCTCAGCAGATCGAGTTCGCCCGCCTCAATCTCAGCCATACGATAATGAGCAAACGGAAGCTGTTGCAGCTTGTCCAGGAGGGTCATGTCAAAGGATGGGACGACCCAAGGCTGCCAACCATATCAGGGCTGAGGAGGCGCGGCTATACACCTGAATCGATCCGCAATTTCTGTGAGCGCATCGGTATAGCCAAGAGGGACAGCATGGTAGATATGGCTTTGCTCGAGTACTGCATACGGGAAGATCTAAATAAACATGCCCCGCGTGTTATGGCTGTATTGCGCCCTCTGCGGGTCGTAATAGACAATTATCATGAGGGACAGGTTGAGGAACTGGAAGCTATAAATAATCCTGAAGATGCCGGCATGGGAACCCGAAAGGTTCCTTTTTCCCGTGTGTTATATATTGAGAGAGAGGATTTTCGCGAAGACCCTCCAAAACAGTTCTTCCGTCTGGCTCCCGGCCGTGAAGTCCGTCTTAGATACGCATATTATATAACCTGCGTAGGAGTTATCAAGGATGAAAAAACAGGCGAAGTCATTGAACTGCGCTGCACTTATGACCCTGCAACAAGGGGTGGGGATTCTCCTGACGGCCGTAAGGTCAAGGCAACATTGCACTGGGTTTCAGCTTCTCATTCGCTTGAAGCAGAGGTGCGTATGTATGATCATCTCTTTACAAAAGCAGATACTGAAGATGAGAAAGATGGCGGTGATTTCAAGGCTTACCTTAACCAAAATTCCCTCGAGACATTAAATTCGTGCCGTGTTGAACCTGGTCTGACAAACGCAAAACCGGGTACCCGGTATCAGTTCGAAAGACAGGGCTATTTCTCTGTTGATCCTGATTCCTCAAATGGAAAGCTTGTCTTTAACCGTACAGTTACCCTGAAGGATACATGGGCAAAGATAGAGAAGGCAAAGAAGTAATTGCATGGATAGTCTTAATTTGTTATATTCCTTGAAGAGTCCGATATGAGTTATATTGCTGTTATAGGGGCCGGAAGCTGGGGTACGACACTCGCATGCCTTCTTGTCGAAAAGGGATATGATGTATCACTATGGGTCTTTGAAAAGGACCTTGCCGATGAGATAAACCGTACCGGGAAAAACAACCTGTATCTCCCAGATGTTGATCTGCCGTCAGGGTTGAAAGTAACAAGCGATATCTCAGATGCCGTGCAAAATGCACGTTATATAGTAAATGTTGTACCGACACAGTTTACGCGTTCGGTATTCACTGAAACGGTAAAATACATCTCAACAGACGCACTGATAATCAGTGCATCAAAGGGTTTTGAACAGGAAACGCTGCTGACAGTATCTTCAATCCTGAAGGAGATATCAAACCGC
>JAKAKQ010000312.1 GCA_021813425.1 Nitrospirota bacterium | reverse complement strand
ATTGACATAAAGAACATTCCTGCACAGGCACAATCCCTTATATGCCTTAAATGCCATACCGCAAATGCAACCTTTAATCTCCATAACTGGAATGCAGGTGTCCATGCTGTAAGCGATGTGTCATGTATTGACTGCCATAGCATCTGCAAGACCTTTAAGGCCGGCAGGCCTGACCTGAAGGTAAACCCCAGAGATACCGGAGATATGTGCGAGAAGTGTCATCAGGAGATCAAGGCAGAGTTCTTACTCCCAAGCCATCATCCCCTGCCTGAAAAAAGGGTCTTCTGCACGGACTGCCATGACTCTCATGGTTCGTCCAACGACAGATCATTAAGAAAAAGCACTATAAAGGAGACATGCACCCAATGCCATGCTGAAAAGGAAGGGCCGTTTATCTATGAACATGCTGAAAATTCAGAAGATTGCAGGACATGCCACAGTCCTCATGGTTCTGTAAACAACAATCTCCTTACCTTGCAGGTGCCGTTTTTATGCCTGCAGTGCCATTTTGGACATCGGACATCAAGCACCTCTGCCAAAGAATCAAAGGGTGCATTTTATACAAGATGCACTGATTGTCACTCGCAGATTCATGGTACAGACCTCCCATCTGCAAGCGGCAGGGGCGGGTTTACCCAGTAGGATGAGGGGATAATATGAGAAAGATTTTTATATCCCTTTTGTTGCTGGTTGCCTTTAATGGCACAGGCACAGCCCAGGAAATGTATCCTGAGGAGGTTATTTCAGAAGATGTCTACATATTCCCCAGGATAGCGCCAGAGGTAGCGGTCTCAGCAGGTTATAGGTTTGTTAACCTAAATGGCTCTGAGAGTGCCTCCGAATATGAATACCTGGGTAATTCCTTCTCGTTAGCAACGGATTTGAGGGTATTTTCATTTCCACACAGATTTCATCTTGATATCGATATAAAAAATAAAAAGGATTATTTCGGAGACGTCAGTTATGCATTTAAGGATATTATCCTTTTCAGGGGAATAAACAGAACATTGTTCCATAACCTTGATAACTTAAGACTTCTGGATCTCAATACGGCCACATTATCACCAGGGGTTGATGTCAGGGATGCTGATAGGAAATATGGAATAAAGACAGGTATAAACAACATCTTCCTGAGATTCAAGACGCCTGATTTCCCGTTTCATGTCTACATCGATGGTAGCCTGCTGGAGAAGGATGGGGCGCAGCAGCTGAGAAGCCTGTTGGGTTCAGGGTATTTTAACAATATTATAAGAACTTCACAGAAAATAAATGTTGATTTGAAGACAAAGAACATTCTCATCGGAGTAAATACTCACCTTGGTCCATTGGAGGTTGATATCTCTCATGGAGAAAAGAGATTCGATGTCAGCGGCGACAAGGTTATTTACGATATATATTCTCCTGCAGGCTCCCCACCCGGCACAACAAGGTCAGGAGGTGTCTTCCCCCATAACCTGATCCCGGAAATTAGAAGTTCGTCAAATACATTCAAGATACATACATCCTATACAGGAAGCCTCGTTGTCTCAGCAACCTTCTCAAAGGTGGACAAAGAGAATAAGGACAGCAGGGCAAAGGCAGATTATTTTATAGGCGAAGGAGAGGTGACATGGATCCCTTTGCCGAAGCTCGCAATTTTCCTGAAATACAGGCACAGGGAGACAGATATAGATAATCCTGACAGCGTTACCATAACAGATAAATATGATCCTTTGAATACATATACCTATCTTGTAAGGCAGCCTATATCATCAGAAAATGATACTGTCTCAGGGATAGTAAGATACAGACCTGTTTCCGGGCTGACGCTCAAGGCAGAATATTCTTATGAGAACATAAGACGGGAAAATGCCGATGAATGGAATCTTCCTGAATCAACGCAAAAAAATGTTATTTCATTTTCCACTGATGCAAGGATTTTTAAAGGTTTAAATCTCAAAGCCAGGTATACACATAAGAAGAACAGTAACCCTGCATACAATATGGAACCCGACCGTTCCGACGAAGGCAGGATATCAGTTTCATGGATAACGCTGCAGAAGATAAATACCTTATTAAGTTATAACATCGCAAAGGAAATCCGCCGCGATCTCCGTTTTATCGACACAGCTAATGACATGTTCACTGAAGGGCCCAACAAAAGGAGTGTAATGAGGGACAGACTCCTGGGAAGCGTTACATTTCTTGTCATGAAAGACCTTTCGCTTACGACAAGCTATGCCTATATACATAATAAGACTGAGCAGGATATAGTATTCCATTCAGGCAATCCCCCATACCCTGAACTCCTTGATCCATTGGTCCCCCATAAAGACAAGGCACATAACTATTCGGTTGATATAAATTATATGCTTAAGAACAATATAAATTTCAGCACAGCTATAAGCCATACAATAAGCAGGGGGACGTTTTATCCTGCCGGTAAAGATTTAATTGAACCTGTATCTATAGCCTCATTCTCCGAGACAAAGATTAAAGAAACCGACTTCAGCGTTTCGGGAGAGTACAGGTTTAAAGGTAATTTCAGGTTAGGACTATCGTATAAATACGGTAATTTGAAAGATATGACAAACAACCCCTATGACGCTATAAAGGATGGGACTGTAAAAATAATATTGCTGAGCCTGTCAAAAAGGTGGTAATGGGGAAACAAGGTCAACATTCAAACTTCAAAAATCAGAATAGAGAATTGAAAACGGGAAGAATCCTGTTTTTTTTAGTCCTTAATTTCTTACTTCTTGCATTTTTCTGTTCCCCTTCTCTTGCTGCCGAGAAGACCATCGGCGTCATAATGACAGGAGATATACAGTATTACAAAGACATGCATGATTCCTTTATGTCAAAGCTGCGCAGAGAAAATTATGCAGATAAGGTGGAAATAATAATGCAGAGACCTTATCCTGATCCCATATCCTTGAGCAATGCGGCAAGAAAACTGATAGCAAACGAAGTTGATGTGATAGTGGCATATGGAGCTCCTGCAGCTCTTGCGGCCTTCAGAGAAAAATCGCAGATACCCGTTGTCTATTCAAGCGTATATGAACCGCTTACATCGAGAATAAAAGCAAAAAATATTACAGGCATAAGTTCAAAGGCATCAGTTTCAAGTCTGCTCCGATATCTCAGGGGCATAACTTCTATCTCGTCTCTTGGTGTTATTTACAGTACAAATGAAGAAGATTCCATACATCAGATGAAAGAGCTGTTCAGGTTGTCAGAACAATACGGATTTAAGGTAGAAGGATTAAACCTCAAGAGGCACAACGATGCGAAAAATCTCTTTTCGGGAACGAAGGTGGATGCAATTTTTATTACCTGCAGTTCAATAGCTAATATGGCTTCTTCTTCAATCTTCGATTTCTCCAGGGACCGCAGGATACCGACTGTAGCGATGCTTCCTGACAGGACTTCACATGCGATAGTCACGCTTTATGCAAGCCCGAGGGAGCAGGGCGAAAAGGCTGCGGACAAGGCGATAAGAATTATCAACGGCGTGCACCCTGAAGGAATCAAGACCGATTCTTCAAATGAAATAGAATTGGTTTTTAATCTAAAAGAACTGATAGGGATGGGTTTCAAGATACCTATGGATCTTGTAACTGAGGCGACTAAACTGATTCAATGATTATTAATAGATTATCGAGATTGTTCGTTATCCTTGTGATTACACTTTTTGTCCCTTCCAAGGCTTTAAGCCAAAATGAGATGCTCATAGGGCTTATCCCCGAAGAGAATATCTTTAACCAGATGGAAAGGTACAGACCGCTTGCAGACTATCTGTCAGGTAAAATCGGTGTCAAGGTAAAACTGACGATACTCAGCAGATATGGCAGTATCGTCGATAGTTTTGTAACCAGAAAGATGGACGGGGCGTTCTTCGGCATTTTTACAGGCGTCCTTGCCATGGAAAAACTCGGGGTGGAACCGGTGGCAAGACCTCTGAACCTTGATGGGAAATCAACGGTCAATAGTTATATCTTTGTAAAAAAGGACAGCGGAATAAAGACCGTGAAGGATATGAGAGGAAAAAGAATAGTCTTCGTTGACAAATTAACTGCAACAGGATATCTGTTCGCCATAGCGTTTTTGCGGGAGAAGGGGGTTCAAGACATAGATAAATATTTCGGGGAATACTTTTTTACAGGAAGCCACGGCTCTGCCGTATACTCTGTCCTTGACAACAGGGCTGACATAGGTTCCGCAAAAAGCAAGGTTTTCAACAGGATGGTGGAAAAAGACCCGGCCATTAAAGACGAGCTGAATATTATAGCTAAATCGGATGAATTTCCGGATACTACCCTGTGCATCAGAAAAGACTTGCCGTCTGAGATAAAAACAAAAATTAAGCAGGTGCTATTAAACATGGACAGGGATCCCGAGGGGAATGAGATATTGAA
>JAKAKQ010000129.1 GCA_021813425.1 Nitrospirota bacterium | reverse complement strand
AGGTTTCTTCTGTTAAATACCAGAATTCAGAATTATTTAATGAGGAAGGATAGTAATTCTTTTTTTGAGCATAATTCTCCTTGAATTTATATTTTCCTGTTAAATCTATCATCTTTGTTTTACCGCCTACACATGTCTCTTCGTAGTTAGGTGTAAACTCACTGTTGATTATTACCACAACAGCTTTCTCGTAAGATAAACACCCAAAAGAAAATCCCCTTTCTAACGGCATACTGAATCGAGGTGCACTAACTATCTCGCCATTAATAAAAATTGCAGCTCTTTGATTAAATAACTTTGCTGCCAATCGTTTAAATCGATCCCAAAAATTCTCTTTCAAGTCTATTGTCAAGGCAACATCTGAGATGTCAATGCATGTCTTATAATATAATCTCATGTTAACTATTTGATTGTCAGGAATAATAAGCAGTGGCTCTTTCTGCATATCAACAAAAACAGAGGTTTTCCCTTTATAACAAATATCATATTCAAATGATTTCTCGTTATTAGCTGAAGACGTATCAGGTTCAACACTTCGAAAAGAGATTTCTCCATTCGCCAACCTTATCTCAAGCAATAAAATTAGCCCAATTAGTGACAAAAAAGTTAAAACACTAATTTTGAAATTTATCTTTCTCATTTATTTAATCTCCTCTACGCTAATCATTGCCTTAAAATGGACTTCCTTGTTGCCAATACAAGTTCTCATCGTAGGTTCTGAATTGACAGCCCATATGCCCGATGATATCTACTCGAATAGGGATATACGGCTCATTAAAAATGGCACCATTTGTAGTTAATCCTATATAATTATATGTTGGCGGATTGTAGCTATATTGATGCACAATCACATCAGTGGGTTCACAAACTCCACACTCAATATTATACGCAGCTTTTACAATATCATTATATAATGAATTCATTTGTCTTATCCCCTTAAGTATATTTGCACCTTTATACCCAACACTCATAAAGTCCTTTAAACTATCTAAAGTAGGTTTATCCGGCTCATTTTTAACTCTTAAAATATAGTTAGGTTGCTCCTCATTCCCAACAATATAATCGCCCTGCTGTTGATTTGAGGCATTTTGTGTTGAGGACAGCACAGACTGCGCACTATAAGCCCCAGCTATTCCTCCAAGTAGCCCCCCTGCAAAATAAGCAAGGCCATTTAACCCACCTTTAGCAGTAGAGTATGCTGCACCTGCTGCGAGAACCGCAGCAGGTCCCACAGCAAAAGACGCTAAAGCGCCCACGCCGCCAAGTGCCCCTCCTATTGCTGCACTGGTTAATATTTGCCCAAGATTACCTCCGTTTAATGCTGCCGATGTAGCTCCGGCTGCTGCGCCTGCGGCCATTCCAGCCAACATCAATTTGCCGATAGCTCCTGCTGCAAACGCTGCCGAACCACCCGAAAGCACAAACACCGCACCACCCACAAGACCCGTAACGAATGCCTTCATGAAAGTTTCAAATTTAAAATGTCCTGTAGGATCAATATAGCGTAGAGGATTATTTTCGACATACGAGTATCTATTCAAACTTTGTGGGTCGGCGAAGTTGGGGACAATCGTATCTGCACTTATAAACCTCCCAATTATCGGGTCATAATACCTTGCACCATAGTAATACAGTCCCGTTTCAGGGTCTTCTTCCTGCCCTGTATATTTGTAATTGGTTGCATTTCCTGTACTAACTCGGGTTTCACCGAAAGGGTAATAATAGGTTTCTTGTACTTTATTTCCGGACGCATTTGTGATGACAGTGCTACTACCAAGATGGTCTGTATGATAATAGTTAGTATCTGTGCCTGTATCGGTTATCTTTTTACTCGCAACTCTTTGACTTCCTGCAAAGATGTGTTTTGTACAAACTCCATTATTACATTCGTAAAGTTTTCCGATGTAGATTGTTGAATTTTTCTTTACCCTCTGGCCGGTATAATCATAGACATTGGTTGTTGAGCCTATCGAGGTAACACGATTGTCGTAATCGTAAACGGCAGTGTCAGTGCAAGTGTCAGTGACGGAATTTATTTTATTCAGATATCTCAAAACCAGCAGATAGATATAGATTCTTCTTGCTAATAAGATTTGCTGTAGTTGTTTTATGTTTTTATATCTCAACATTGTCAAAAAAATATGGGAAGTGGAGCCTGTCTAAAAACTCAGATTTTGTCATTCCCCGGCTTGCCCGGGAAATCCAGAACATATTGAAAACACTGGATTCCCGCTTTCGCGAGGATGACGACTTTTTATGGAAATGCCAGTTTTTAGACAAGCTCTGTGTCTCTATCTTTCCCTCTCTATCTTTCCCTCTTCTATCTTTCCCTCTTCTATCTTTCCCTTTTCTATCTTTCCCTTTTCTATCTTTCTCAAGGCCATGATCTCGGAAGCAAATTTCTTAATAAAACAGCGGCCGTGATGTCTCTTCATTTTCAATATATACCTGATCTTTGCCGACACTTTTCAAAAGTTCTTGATATAGGCTGTCACCTATCTCATCAATGCGAGCCTTCAAAGCTGGCTCCTTGCCTCTTTCAAAATTGGAAATTGATATTTCAAGAAAATTCGATAAATCAACCAAAACAGAAATAGAAGCTTTTTTTTCTTTATCTAAATATTGGATATAGGAACTGGTCAGAACGCCCTTTCGCATCTCTTTATTTTCAAACTTTGTTATAAAACCGAGTTCTTTTAATTTGTTCTTAACCGAGCGTATGACGCTTGGCTCTATACTGTTAACCTTTATTTTTGCCCAATATCCCATGGCTTTTTTTGTTTCGAGAAGCTCCGGCCATGAAAGGACGCACCATTTCTCTTTCCACATTTGCATATCATAAAGACAAAGGCGGCCTTGCTTCTCAAAAGCAAAATACTTTCCGTCTGGACTGAATGCCATTGGATAAATTGCGCATCCATCAACTGTCAGGGCAACAGTCTTAGCAATCTCATCGAATTCCTGAAGAAGATTACCGTTAGGATAAGCCCATACTTTTATAGAACTGCTTGTCTTACTACCACCGAATGTAGCAATATAGTTGCTGTCCGGAGAAACAACTATTGCACCGTTTACCTTATTGGAATCTGGATCGTTACTCCGGTAAGCTCTCCATTCCATAGTCATCTGTAGAGTCGAGATAGACCAAACGCGAACGTAACCGTCAGACGAAGCAAAGATGACATATTTTTCGTCCGGTGTGAATGCAGCTGAACATGCGCCGGCTCGGTGACTTTCCCATCTGCCGATCATTTTATTTTTGTCGATATCCCATATCGTTACCCATTTGCTTCCGTTGCGTCTCCACCAGCTCTCAGCACGTGCCTTACTCGTTTCTTGCCAGATAGCAATGAAGCGACCGTTCGGACTTAGAGCAGATCGTATGGGACTATCATACGAAGCTACGTAATCATCAAAAAGTTCTGTTTGTCTCCGGAGAGTCTTACCCGATGTTGCATTGTATACTATAAGATTTTCATATCCGACGGCAATAAGTTTACGATTATCTGACGTGAAGTTAACCTTGCAGTAAAGAGCTTTCTCTGCCCACTTCTCCTTCCATAGCCACTTATTCTCAGCTATCGAAAAACATCCTATGAACTTGCCTTCATGTCGGTATTTAAATACGTTATGAAACGTAACAGCGACAAGGCGTCCATCAGATCTGACGGTCATTGAATCCGCTACTTCATCCTTATTCAATTGAACTATTCCACGCTCCTCTCCAGTTGTCAGCGACCAAAAACGGACACTACCTTGAGGTATTGACTTACAAGCAGCTGCCAAATCCATGGTCTGTCGAATGAAAGTAAGGTCACTCAACCTATTGATATTTTCCTCTTTCACAGCACTCTCACTGCTGCCACCAAATACAATGAAAACAAAAGAAATGAAAGCAGCAATAATACAGGCAACATCTTCTATTACGTAAGTGACCTTAACGCACATCATGTAACAACCCCCCAAAGGTGTCGATGAAAATATGCTTAATAGGATCAAGCACGATGTCATATAAATCAAAGTGACAAGACGTCATTGGTCTAACATGGACTACACCTATCTTAAATCCATTGGCGCTCAAATCGAAGTTTCTCAGAGATTCTATCTCGGGCGTTTGTATTTCATAATTTGATAGGAACTTAGACCACACTTGACCAGAGGTATCTTTTACACTGTGGAATTCGATTCCCCCTCGGACTTCTGATTCGGGCAGTGATACACACATTTGTTTTGTTGGTTCTTCGACACGCGCCAAGTATTCCTTATACCGTTGTAATGCGTTTGCCATTTTCCCTGCTGCAAAGCCAACCGCTGATGAGAATGCCCCCATAGCCATCCCCTGAGAAAACTTTCCACCTGTAAGCTCAGCGACCGTGCCCCCAACAAGTCCTCCTGAGCCTATC
>JAKAKQ010000013.1 GCA_021813425.1 Nitrospirota bacterium | reverse complement strand
CCTGAAACCTTCAGAAGGACTTTGCCTGAAAGCCCTATCCTTTCTTTAAGGGCCTCGAGCCTGCCTTCGGCAACGATATAGACTTCATCCTCCTTTTCTACAGCCACGTAATCAAAATCAGGATGAAATGCGATTGCGAGGTTTGCAGGAAGGGTCCAGGGCGTTGTAGTCCATATGACAACAGAGACTTTCCTGTCTTTAAGTTGAGGGAAAAATCCTTTTATATTCTCTTCATCAAGCTCAAACTTTACGAATACAGAAGGTGACTCCTTGTCCGCATACTCCACTTCAGCTTCGGCAAGCGCTGTAACACATGAGGGGCACCAGTGAACGGGCTTCTTTCTCTTATGGACATATTTATTCTTGACGAACTTGTTGAACTCCCTTACGATAGATGCCTCGTAATCATATGTCATCGTAAGATAAGGTCTTTCCCAGTCTCCGAAAACACCGAGCCTCTTGAATTCTTCCTTCTGTATTTCGACAAATTTCGCTGCATATTCCTTGCACAGCTTTCTCTTTTCGATAATATCTATGCCCTCTTTTTTTTCGCCAAGGTTTTTGTCGACCTGAAGCTCTATGGGAAGGCCATGGCAGTCCCATCCGGGGACATACGGGGCATAGAATCCCTTCATGGATTTATATTTAACGATTATGTCTTTCAGTATCTTGTTCAGGGCATGTCCCATATGTATATGACCGTTTGCATAAGGAGGCCCGTCATGAAGGATATAAGGGTTCAGGGATTTGTTCTTCTCCTGTATCTTCTGATAGATCTTTTTTTCATCCCAGGATTTCAGCATTTCGGGCTCTCTCTGTGAAAGGTTCGCCTTCATAGGGAAATCCGTCTGTGGAAGATTTAATGTATCTTTATAATCGTTACTCATAACTGATTATATTGCCAATATAAGAGTTTTAATGTCAAGGGAAGGGGCCCGTTTGAGCGTACTACAAATTTATTAATAAAACACTTGCCATCGATATTCCCCCTTTGGCAAAGGGGGATGAAGGGGGATTTTATGGTAGTGACTTTTTCCTTAAAATCTCCCCTCGCCCCTCTTTTCCAAAGAGGGGTTTTCAAAATACCAACTTTTTTGTAGCAGGTCCAGGCCGTTATTCCGACAGGGCTTTCTTTATAGGGATCGCGATGGTCTGGCGTGTGAAAGGTTTCTGGATAAACCCGACCGCTCCTCTTTTCAGCAGTTCGTCTATACCTGCAAAACCGTTCTGGCTGTATCCTGAGCAGAGCAACACCTTAACATCATTTTTCATTGTCCTGAGTATCTGGAACACTTCATTTCCACCCATCCCGGGCATTATCATATCAAGGATAACAAGCGATATTTTTTCCTTCATTTCCCTGAAGGTGTTTATGCCTTTATTACCGTTTTCTGCAAGCAGCACCGTATAGCCGAGCAGCTCCAGCATATCCCTGCATAACTCCCTTACATCGGATTCGTCGTCTATGACCAGTATCGTCCCCGAACCTCTGATATTATTGACACTGAACGGCTCTTCGATATCCGTGTCTTTTGTTATGGGAAAGTATATATTGAACTGTGTCCCCTTATTTGGTTCGCTGTACAGGTTTATATAACCGCCGTGATTATTTACTATCGAATGGACTATATAAAGTCCGAGTCCTGTCCCCTTACCCATTTCCTTTGTGGTAAAAAAAGGATCGAATATCTTTCTCTGAGTTATCTTGTCAATGCCGACCCCTGTGTCGGAAATGGACAACTTTATGAATCCGTTCATATCTGAGTGGATATTGGTTGCAGCTCCGTTTTCTTTGCTGACCACTGCTGTCTCTATCGTAAGCCTCCCGCCGTTAGGCATTGCATCGCGCGCATTTACCGCAAGGTTTATAACCACCTGCTGGAGCTGCGACGGATCTCCCTTTGTAAGAGGTATATCCTCTCTGAGATTTGTATTGATCTCTATGTTCTTGTGTATACTCCTTTGAAGCAGTTCCATGGAATTTCTGACTATATCGTTTATATTTACAGGTTTTGTTTCCATCTTCTCTTTTCGTGTTATAGTGAGTATCTTCTTGCCGAATTCCGCACCCCTTTGGGCTGCATCATATATTATTGTTGCGGGTTTGTTGAACGGATCCCCCTCTTTTGTCATTGACAGGATTATCTCTGCATATCCGAGTATGGCTGTAAGGAGATTATTAAAGTCGTGGGCCATGCCTCCTGCAAGGGTCCCGACCGCTTCCATCTTCTGAGCCCTTATCAGTCTTTCTTCCATCCTTTTTTTCTCTGTCATGTCTATGATATATCCGTTAAAACCTGTGATATCGCCGCTGCTGTCCGCCTGAGGGTATATAGAGAGTGATATAATGAGTTCGCTTCCATCCCTGCTGATGGCCCTGTCTTCAATATGAAGGACTTTTTCAGAGATCGTCTTCTTAAGACAATCAGAGGCGTTCAAGTCACCGATTAATATATCGCAGAGTTCGGTCACATCTCCGAACATATCTCTAAACCTGCTGTTCGTCTCTATTATGGACCCATCCCTGTCGAGCCTGAATATTGCATGTTCAACCTGTTCAAAAAGAGACCTGATCTGCATGTCTGACTCTATAAGCCTCTCTTCCTTCTCCTTAATTGTCCTGCACATCTGATTAAATTCCACAGAGAGTTCCTTTATCTCATCCGTTGATTTCACAGGAATGCTCGTCTCATCAGGCATCACGCCGTTCTTGAACATCGACACAGACTTGTAAAGAGACATTACAGGTTTGATAACAAGACGGCTGATAAGTATGTTGATCGATATGATCGCAATGAGAGTTATGATCGCAGATACAATGATATTTGTTAAAACTATCTGCCCGAGTTCCTTTTTTATGGTTTCGGAAGACAGGGTAATCCTCACAAAACCGATGATTATGGGAGGCTCGCCTTCGGATGCCTTAAAGAGTATCGGGCTGTAGAATTCAGATCCTTTGTCTGTCCTTATATTAATCGGCTCAACGGAACTTTTAAAATGAGTCATGGCTTCAGGATAAGGGGGATCCTTTAACCTCTCAAAGGGATATGCCTCAACAGCCTCCCATATGTTCGAATAGACCTGGGCAAGTGTAACATCCGGCGCCCTGACAATATTCGATGCCCTTTTAATAAGATCAAGGTCTTCATTGACAAGTCCGTCCTCTGCGGCCTTGGAAAGCGCATAACTGAGCGCATTGCCTCTTGCGATCAGCCCCTTTTCCTTACTGCGGCTGTGGGCAGTTGTAAAGAGATAAGTGCTTATAATGCTGATAACAACTACTATCAGCGTTATAAAGACCGATACCCTTGTCTGTAAAGATAATCTCATTTTACATCTAAGAGTGACACAACACCCTGTGAACTTATAAACTGTTGTCCTTTTTTGCTTAATGTAAATTCAATAAACTTTGTTACTGCCGGCTTAGGGTTTTTGGGTGTCAGGAGGAAAAGAGGCCTTCTAAACGGATACCTGTCGTTTGAGATATTCTTTTTGTCAGGATAAACACCGTTAAGCTTGAGTATCTTCACATCCCGTTTTCTGGCGCTCGAAAAACCTGTTGTTGCAAATCCCTCAGGAGTGTCTTCCACCATCTGCTCGACAATGCCGGTTGAGGCAAGTGACAGGGTATTCTGGGTCCCGACAGGTTCTTTCCCTTTCAAAACCATCTCATTTGTTGAACTCTCAACCCCGCTGAGGCCTTTTTTAGACCTCGAGATGAAGACCTTTATCGGCGCCTTGCTCCCATCCAGCTGTTTCCAGTTAGTTATTTTACCGGCGTATATTTCCCTGACATCATTGAGGGAGATATTGTTAACCGGATTTGATTTATGGACTATGAAAACCAGTGCATCCCATGCAATCTGGATAAACTTGATGTCCTCCGGATCGCCTGCTACTTTCTTTCTGCATGAAGCTGCAAAATCGACCTTGCCCGTCCTGACATCTTCTATGCCTATGACAGTGCCTCCGCCCCTTACAAGCACCTTTGTGCCTGTCTGTTTCTCATATTCTTTTGCAAGCTCTGTCAGGTAACCCACATTGCTCACGGAACAGCCGCTTGCAGTTATATATTCCTCTGAATATGCATACTGCGCAAGGGAAAAGAAAACCGAAAATGCTAAGAAGTACACCAGCATGATAAAATAGATTGTCACTCCGGCTTGTCCGGAGTCTTTCTTTAGAAGGATTCCGGACAAGCCGGAATGACGCCTTACTAATGAACTCATCAGTAAAAACAAACTATCCAGTTTTTTCATCACCTTGTTTCTCCCTCTATAACCTCTTTGCGAGGGTTTATTACCCATATATTCCCAAACTCTTTTTCCTGGTATGCCCGTGCCAGACCGAGTCTCAACAGCTCCAGTAACGCAAGGAACGTAACGATCATCTGTGTTCTGGTGATGTTGTCCCTGAAGAGTTCCTCAAACCTGATGCTCTC
>JAKAKQ010000289.1 GCA_021813425.1 Nitrospirota bacterium | reverse complement strand
ACCTGAAAGACTGGGGCTATGCGGCGCATATAACTGGCTTGACGGGAAAGCCGCATTCGAGATCGACCCTACAGGCGGTAATCAGCCTATTGTAAAAGGAGAGGTACTGGACGCAATAAAAGGCCGCTGGAGCGGGGTTGATGAATATCTCAAAAAGGCATCAGGCGGCGCTGTCGAAACCATGAACGCCTATACGATAATGGACAATCCGATGACTTCATGCGGATGCTTTGAATGTATACTGGCTATTGTGCCTGAGGCAAACGGCGTGATGGTTGTACAGCGCGGCCATACGGGTATGACGCCGGCTGGCATGAAATTCTCCACCCTTGCCGGAAGTGTGGGCGGCGGTGTTCAGGCTCCTGGTTTCATGGGGATCGGAAGGAACTTTATTACAAGTAAAAAGTTCCTTTATGGAGACGGCGGCATAAAGAGGATAGTATGGATGACTAAAAACCTCAAGGAGAGCCTGAAGGACGCTTTCAACGAGAGGGCGGCAGAGGCAGGGGTGCCTGACCTCCTTGACAAGATAGCAGATGAAACAGTTGCAGAGGATTCCGAGAAACTTCTTGAGTTTCTCACAAGCAAGGGACATCCTGCTCTTGAAATGGACCCGATGTTTTAAAGACAATGAATAGTGGATAGAAAAACTTCCTTATAAAACTAAATACTATTCACTAACGACTATTTACTAAAAAACGGAGGTAAGATATGGATAAAGATATAAAAACGGAGAAGAGAGTCAGAAGTGCAAGCGCACCGGCTGAATTTATATTAGATTGGGGTGTGACCCAGAATATAGAAAGTTGTTTTGACAGGGCGCAGAGGATGAAGCCGTGTCCGATAGGACATGTCGGCGCTTGCTGCAAGATGTGCCATATGGGGCCCTGCAGGCTGGTTGGAAAGAACGCCGAGGAATCGGTAAAAGGCATATGCGGTGCATCGCTTGCAACGGTAACAGCAAGGAACATCGTAAGGTTCGCCTCAGCAGGAACAGCATGCCACGGCGACCACGGAAGGGATATGGTGTTTACCTTGCTTGCGGTCGCAAACGGAGAGACAAAAGACTTCAAGATAAAGGACGTCAGAAAACTATATAAGATTGCCGGTATTCTCGATATAGAGTTTGAGGGAAGGCCTGTAAACGATGTCGCAAAGGATGTTGCTGTGAAATTGCTGGAGGACTTCGGCAGACAAAGAGGAGAAGTAAATTTCATCAAGAGGGCACCTAAAAAGACTCAGGAGAGATGGAGAAAGTGGGGTATTATACCAAGGGGGATTGACAGGGAAAATTCAGAGTCATTGGACAGAACCACCATGGGAATGGACGCAGACCCTGATTCCCTATTGCTGCAGGGACTGAGAAATGCGCTTGCTAACGGGTGGGGCGGCAGCATGATATCCACAGAGGTTACAGATATCCTTTTTGGAACTCCGATGCCGGTAAAAGCAGAGGCGAGCCTCGGAATCTTCAAGGAAGAAGAGGTAAATATTGTTGTCCACGGACACGAGCCGTCACTCGCCGAGATGATCGTGGATGTTATATCAGAACCTGATTTGATGGCTTATGCAAAATCAAAGGGCGCAAAAGGAATAAACCTCGGCGGGATGTGCTGTACCGCTAATGAGGTGCTCATGCGCCACGGTATACCTACTGCCGGCGGGTTTACGAATCAGGAGCCTGCGATAATGACAGGGCTTATCGATGCCTTCACAGTTGACGTCCAGTGCATCATGCCTGCCATTGTGGAGGTCGCAAAGAAGTTCCATACCAAGATCATAACAACCTCTGAAAAGGTAAAGATACCGGGGGCCTTGCATATCCAGTTCGACGAACACAGGGCCAAAGAAATTGCAAGAGAAGTAGTAAAGATCGCTATAGATAATTATTCCAACAGGACCAAGAAGGGCAGCCATGTAACAGAAAAGTTCCCCTTGATAGGCGGCTTTTCCCATGAATATATCGAGTACATGCAGGGAGGCAGATGGAGGGCGTCCTTCAGACCTCTTAATGATGCTATAATGGCAGGCAGGATACGCGGAGTTGTGGGACTTGCAGGATGTGACAATCCGAGGTTCCCTTCAACCGGCATACACAAGTATCTTGCTACAGAACTGATTAAAAATGATGTGCTTATTGTATCTACCGGCTGCAGTTCCGCAGCATGCGGAGGTTCCGGTTACCTGACCCCTGAAATGGCTCTGGAGAATGCAGGCCCGGGATTAAGAGAGGTGTGCGAGGCCATAGGTATTCCACCGATACTGCATCTCGGTGCATGTGTTGACAATACAAGGATCCTTACCATCGCAAGCGCCATGGCTGCAGAGGGCGGGCTGTCCGATGAGATAGGCGGCATGCCTGCTGTTGGCATAGCACCTGAATGGATAACCGAAAAGGCGATTTCCATCGGGTTCTATTTTGCGGCCTCGGGCGTGCCTGTAATATTCGGAGGCGAATCACCTGTAGGAGCCAGTAAGGAAGTAACAAGAATAATGACTGAGGTATGGTTCGAGAGATTTAAAGGCGCTTTGCATTTCGAACCTGATCCGGAGAAGATACTTGCCCTGGCGCTTGATTATATTGATAAGGCAAGGGAGGCCTTAAAGCTCAAGAAATACGAACCCGGCAAATTCGGTACAGAAAAGGTACTTATGGATATGGCTGCAAGGCGTGAGATAGAGAAGGCTGCGAAACCTCATATCGGGATATATTAATAAATAGTAAATAAGCTTAAGGCCGGTGTTGAGAAAAATCTTGAACCCGGCCTTAACCTCAAACTGGGTTCACGAGGTAACAATGGCTAAGATACTCGAAAAAAGATTAGTGCGCTCGCCTGATGTTTTCTACTATAAAATAGAAGCCCCCTTAATCTCCAAAAAGGCAAAACCAGGACAGTTCGTGATAATCCGCATCCATGAAAAAGGTGAAAGGATACCGCTTTCCCTTGCAGACATAAACCCTGAAGAAGGCACAATCAGCCTTATTGTTATGGCTGTCGGAAAGACATCAAGCGAAATGTCACTGCTGAAGGCCGGGGACAACATCCTCGATCTCTGCGGCCCCCTCGGCCAGCCTACACATATAGAGAAGATCGGCAGGGTCATACTTGTCGGAGGGGGTTTTGGCGTGGCCCCGTTATATCCGATAGCAAGGGCATTCAAAGCAGCAGGGAATGAGGTCATAACGATCATGGGTGCAAGGAGCAAGGACCTGCTTATTTATGAAAAAGAGATGCAGCAGGCAAGTGACAGAGTGCTCATTACAACCGATGACGGCAGCAAGGGAATAAAAGGCGTGGTAACCGTGGCGCTTCGTCAGGAAATTGAACAAAAAGGAGCGGATCTTGTTATGGCTGTCGGCCCGGCTGCAATGATGAAATTCGTCTGTATGACAACCGAACCGTTTAAGATAAAAACAATTGTCAGTCTGAACCCGATTATGATTGACGGCACCGGAATGTGCGGCGGCTGCAGGGTGTCTGTCGGGGGCGAGACAAAATTCGCCTGTACTGACGGTCCTGATTTTGACGGGCATCAGGTTGACTGGCATGTATTAATGAACCGTCAGAGAATGTATATGAATGAAGAGAAGGAATCGTTTGAGGAATGGAAAAAACGGCATGAACATTTACTCACTAAAGAAAACCAGCCTGTTTGCGATTAGCGTAGTGAGTCCAGCGCTTTTTTACCTATGTCATTGCGAGGAGAGAAGCGACGAAGCAATCGCAAGCGCAAAAAACAAGATTGCTTCGCTTCGCTCGCGATGACAAGGGATTCATGATGCATTACACTAAACTGAATAAGAAAACTGAGCGCTGATATGTCGGAAGAGAAGAAAAAACCTAAAAAGACAGCCCCAAGAAAGACACCAATGCCTGAACAGGACCCATTGAAGAGGCGTTCTAATTTTGATGAGGTGGCGCTTGGATATACAGGGGAAATGGCAATATCAGAAGCTGGGAGGTGCCTGCAGTGCAAAGACCCTAAGTGCATACAGGGCTGTCCGGTCGGAGTGCCGATCCCAGGATTTATCAGGGCGATTAAAGCAGGTGACTTTAAAAAGGCATTAGATATCATTAAAGAGGCAAACCTTCTGCCTGCTGTTTGCGGAAGGGTCTGTCCACAGGAAAATCAGTGTGAAAAGTACTGCACACTGGGTAAAAAGTTCGACCCTGTAGCAATTGGCAGATTGGAGAGGTTTGCTGCTGACTGGGTTAAACAGAACAGCCTTTCGAACGTGCCGGCAATCCCCGAGCCAACAGGGAAAAAGGTGGCTATAGTCGGCAGCGGGCCTTCGGGCTTGACCTGTGCCTATGACCTTGCAAAACAAGGCCATAAGGTAACGATCTATGAAGCCCTGCATGAATCCGGCGGAGTGCTTTTTTATGGTATCCCGGAGTTCAGACTGCCTAAAGATATAGTAGCCGGCGAGATCGATGCGCTGAAGAAAATGGGTGTAGA
>JAKAKQ010000077.1 GCA_021813425.1 Nitrospirota bacterium | reverse complement strand
ATGCCGGTTCATCCGCCTGCAAGGATTGTCATAAGAAAGAATATGTCAGCTTTATGAACTATTCAAAAAAGAGCAAATCATACGAGAGCATCGAAAGAGTGAAAAAGGGCATGACTGAAGACGAACTTAAAAAATGCTATTTTTGCCATACAACCGGATACGGCAGAGCAGGCGGTTTCATCAGCCCCGAAAAGACGCCGCATCTCAAAAATGCCGGCTGCGAGGTCTGTCATGGCCCCGGTGAATTGCATATTAAGACAAAGGAAGCCCGGCATATCAAAAGGCGCATGACAATGGAAGATTGTGAGGTTTGCCATACATCGGAAAGGGTTAAGGCTTTCAGGTACAAACCCCTTATACATGGAGGGGCGCATTAAAAACAGTGTCCAGTTGCGAGTTAACAATAAGTGCATTGGTAAAATGACATCTCAAATAAATCTCCCCTCACCCCTCTTTGCCAAAGAGGGGCAATTTCCCTCCCTTTGGCAAAGGGAGGATAGGAGGGATTTTATAATTGGATGTCTTCATACTTACGAACTCCTTAGTAAGAGTATAAGACCAGAATCTTTTAGCTCGTGCCTTTTTAGGAGGCTGTGTTGATACGTTTCATACGAAAAAGATTAGGCAGGACCATCCTTACTGTGCTTGCAGTCAGTGTAGCGCTGGTCATGGGGCTAGAGATCTACCTGCGCGTCTCCAGCGGCATACAGAACAGGATCGAGATGATGACCCTTTTTGGAAAGGAACTGGCTGCCTCTACCTATGCAGGCATAAAACACCCTATGTCTATGGGAGACAGCGCCGCCGTTAAAAAGCAACTGCTGGATATAAGGGAAAAGATGGCAGATATTTCAGTATTTATCTGCGATTTCGACCAGGAGATAATTTATGCCACCCATGAAGATAAGATAAAAACCAAAGTAGGCGATTCCATTTATAATAAAGCCGCATTACAGGCCTTAAACGAGACTTCAAGGACTGGTGTTGACCCGGGGAAGGCTTTCGAAGAAGAAGTTGCCGGCAAAAAATATCTCGTGACCATACATTCTATATTGAATCAACCGGACTGCTTTCATTGCCACGGCTCATCGCGAAAAGTCCTCGGCAGTATGGTAATTAGAATGAGCACCGACCGGATCTATTCAGCGATCATATCCAGCAGAAACCGCAGCATCATGATAACCCTGCTGGGTATAGGGGTTATAATCTTTCTGACGTATGCCATGCTGGCCAGATTGGTCAGTCGCCCCATAGAAAGTCTGTCGGAAAAAGCCAAAAAGTTTGCAGAAGGCGACATGTCTGTTTCCGTGGATGTAAAGACAGAAGACGAGGTTGGAGTCCTTGGAAATTCCTTCAATTACATGGTCAAGAAAATATCCTCGTTCAGTAAAGAACTTGAGATCGAAGTTGCACGAAGGACCATGATGTTGAGAGAGAAGACACTTCTTCTGGAAAGGGCTAACAGAGAACTAAGAGAACTGGACAGGCTTAAATCTTCTTTTCTGGCGAATATGTCCCATGAACTCCGCACGCCGATGAATTCCATTATCGGCTATACGGAATTATTGATAGACGGGGTCGATGGTCCTACTAATGAAGAACAGACTAAGAGCTTAAAGAAAGTAGAAAGCAATGCCCGGCATCTCCTGCAATTAATAAATGACATACTCGACATGTCAAAGATAGAATCAGGCAAGATAGAACTGGATTTAAAAGAACTCGACCTGAAAAACGTTATAACGTCAGTCACCGCCGCCTTTGAACCCGCAATATCCAAAAAGGGGCTGTCCCTTTCCCTTAATTTCGGTGAAAATCTGCCCCTTATCTATGCCGACGAGGATAAAATCCATCAGATTTTGATAAATCTGTTATCTAATGCCATCAAATTTACCAATCAGGGGGGGATTACAATAGGCACTAAACCTTCTGAACGTGGTATTAGAGCAGGTGAATCACCCTTATTTGCAGAGGTCTGTGTCGAAGATACCGGTATCGGTATAAAGGATGAAGATATCGGCAAACTGTTTGATAAGTTCAGCCAGCTGGACATCTCTACCATTCGCCAATATGAAGGCACAGGACTCGGACTAAGCATTGCCAGAGGGCTTGTAGTATTGCACAATGGAGTGATCTGGGCGACAAGCAAATATGGAGAGGGCAGCAAATTCTGTTTCACGCTGCCGATGAAAAAAGAGATGTTAGAAAAGCCTGCCGAGCCGATAATAGAACCGATGATGGCGAAGGGCCTGGCTGAATATTTTGATAAGCCGATAGAGACCTTCCTGAAAGAGCCCCAATATGCCGGCAAGCCGATAAAATGCTGGGAATATGTTCATTGCGGACAGACCAGTTGTCCTGCTTACGGGAGTGATGAGCACAGATGCTGGTTAATATTCGGGACTCACTGCAAAGGCACAAAGGTGGCCGCCTATCCCGAAAAAGTAGATTTCTGTAAAGGATGCGAGGTAGTAGAAAGACTGATTCTTGAGTCCGAGGAGTTTAAGGAAATAGAGATGTCAGGAGAAATTACAGAGCCGTCCAGGAAGTCTGTGATGGTCATAGATGACAATCCTGAGGCGATTGAGATCATAAGAAAATACTTAGGGGAAGATTATCATGTAGTTGGCCTGTTAAGCGGAGAAGAGGCGGTCGAAAAGGCAAAAAAAATAAAACCGATAGCCATAACCCTTGATATTATGATGCCTGTAAAAGACGGGTGGCAGGTCTTACAGGAATTAAAGAGCACACCCGAAACACAGGACATCCCTGTGATTGTACTTTCGATAGTAGATGAAAAACAATTGGGCTTCAGCCTCGGCGCTGCCGAATATATTGTAAAGCCTGTGGAAAAAGAGATTCTCCTGAGAAAACTGAAAAATCTGGAAAGATCGATCAGGATAAAAAGGATACTTGTAGTCGACAGCGAACCTGATGCCGGGAAATTGATCGGGAATCTCCTGTCCGAAGCCGGATATAAGGTAACTACTGCTTATGACAGCAGAGATGCAATCAGATCGATCCAGAGTCATGTGCCGGATCTGATAGTATTGAATCTGACAATGCCTGAAGTCAGCAGTTTTGATGTAATCGAATATATCAAGACAAAGGAAGAGGTCAAGGCCATACCACTGATAATATTGACTCATAAGGATCTGACCGAAAGGGAGATCGATGAACTGAACGGAAGGATCCAGGGCATATTAAACAAGGGGGCGCTTACCAAAGAAGAGATATTAAAAGAACTCAGAAATACCATTAACAGATGCATCAATCTAAAATCTCTGGATAAATGAAATGGAAGAAACAAAAAAAATACTTGTGGTAGACGATAATCAGGACAGCCGCGAACTGGTAGTTAAAGTGCTTAAAAACAGAGGCTATCAGATAATTGAAGCTGTTGATGGAGAGGATGCGCTTGAAAAGGCTTTTTCAGAGCGTCCTGACCTGATCCTTATGGATATTTCAATCCCGAAGATTGATGGTTATGAGGTCACAAGAAGGCTTAAAAGCCGGGAAGATTTCAAAAAAACAGCCGTAGTCGCCTTAACTGCCCATGCAATGAAAGGAGACATGGAAAAGGCCTTATCTGCCGGATGTGAAGGGTATATAACCAAACCTGTTAACATACGGGAATTGCCCGAGCAGATAAAATACTATATTAAGTAAAAATAAAAAATGGGGAATAGGGAAGATTTCTTATTTCTTATTTCTCATTTCTTATTTCTTATTTCTTATTTCTCACTTTGATATTTATGGACAAGAAAAGCAAAATATTAATAGTTGACGATAATGTCGATACTGTTGAGCTCCTGAAGAAAAGACTTTATTCTGAAGGCTATGATACAGGGGAGGCTTATGATGGCGAAGAATGCCTCAGGCAGGTGAATGTATACAATCCTGACTTGATAGTTCTTGATGTTATGATGCCGAAATTGGACGGTTATGAAGTATGCAGGAGGCTTAAAGAAGATGAAAACACCAGATATATACCTGTCCTGATGCTCACTGCCAAAAGCGAGGTCGAAAACAAGATAAAAGGACTGGATATCGGCGCCGATGATTATTTAGCCAAGCCCTTTGATTATAAGGAACTCTCCGCAAGGGTCAGGTCATTGCTCAGTATCAAGGCATCTCATGAAAAACTCGCAGAAGAAGAAAAATCAGAGGCGCTGGAACAGATGATGGATGAGGTCGCACATGAAGTAAGAAACCCGCTTGTTTCTATCGGGGGTTTTGCGCGCAGGGTTTATGAGGACCTTCCTGAAGGGAGCCAGAATAAAAAATATATGGAGATGGTTATCGAGGGCGTAGCGAAACTGGAGAACATCGTAAAACAGCTTATCGAGATACAGACCATGTCCCTGTCTTACATAGAGCCGACAAACATTCATGATGTCATTATGAAAGCGCTCAAGATGTTCGATCAGGATCTGGAAGAAAAGTCTATTGATGTCGAGACCGATTTGGCTGATAGATC
>JAKAKQ010000249.1 GCA_021813425.1 Nitrospirota bacterium | reverse complement strand
TTCCGATCTTGAGCTCTCACTCGAAACCGACGACTTCAGCGTCTTTGAAGAATTCAGTTCCATAGTCACTTATTTCGACAGGTATGATAATGTACATGCCATGCTGAGTCATCTTGCCTTCATGAAAAATGTGGAATTCAAAGAGGAATCTTTGAGAAGTCTTATCGGGAACAAAAAGGCGTTTGACGAACTGGACAGCGAACTTTTTAAATCTGTTTTCATGCAGGAGCTGACAGGCAACAAATATGTGACTAATTACGGGAGAAGAAAGATAAAACTGATTTTAAAAGGCATAGAGAATATCCAGCGTGGTGATTCGTCTTTTAAAGATGTTATAGCCGATATGAAGGGCCTTACAGAGGAAGAGAAATTGTATAATGAGATACATTCTGCACTGAAAGTAAGGATGAAAAGCTTTTTCCCTAATCTTGAGATGAAGGACGTAAAAAGTCAGATCAGGACTGAAATAGCAAAAGAGTTATCAGAGAAGGGAATTGAGGCTAAAGTTACACCCAAGCTTTTTGAAAAGGCGTTTATAGATCTCCGCAAGGAATCTGCCTACCTGAACCAGATACTGCCTATGATAATAAAGAACATGGATACTTCGCTCAGGGAAGACTTCCTTGAAAACAGCGGCCTTGACCGTTTCTATGTGGAATCGCTCGAAAAGGAATACTTCGAGGAAAAAGGTCTTGATTTAGCGCTTCTTGAATCAATCAGGGAATCCAAAGAACTTTCGGGTGTTGGAGGCGGCGAGCGGATTTGAACCGCTGCATAAAGGTTTTGCAGACCTCTCCCTTAGCCACTTGGGTACGCCGCCCTTAAAGACAGTGTTTAGTGAATAGTGAACAGCAAGAAAATTTTAACGATAAGTTTAAAAACTAATTGCTATTCACTAAATACTATTCACTGTAGTTTATGGAGCGGGAAACGGGGCTCGAACCCGCGACCCCAACCTTGGCAAGGTTGTGCTCTACCAACTGAGCTATTCCCGCAGATTAATAATTCTGGTTTGGTTCTCAGATAACTCTTAACTTATCTTCGTGAGATAAGCTATAATTACAAGATATAACATATTAATTTAAAAAGGAAATTTTTGTCAATATGATCTACCCTGATTTAGAAGAGTTCAGAAGGTTGTCTCAGAAGGGCAATTTAATACCCATTTATAAAGAGATTTTTGCTGATACTGATACCCCTGTCACAGCGTTCTTAAAACTGGGGGGCACACCTTCGTTTCTCCTTGAAAGTCTCGAAGGCGGTGAAAAGTGGGCAAGGTATTCCTTTCTCGGATCCAGGCCATATAAGATCCTTAGAGGGAAAGGGAAGAGAGTCGAGATTATCGAGGGGCAAAATAACCTTCAGGTCTTTGAGCCCGAAAATCCCTTGGATTTAATAAAAAAGGAAATATCTGCATACAGGCCGGTTGAGGTCAGCGGGCTTCCGAGATTTTTCGGAGGCCTTGTGGGCTACATGGGATATGATATGGTCAGGTTTTTTGAAAGGGTGCCCGATGTAACCAAGGAGGGGCTTGACCTGTATGATTTCTTTTTTATGTTGACTGACACAATGCTTATATTTGACAACCTGAAACAGAAGATAAAGGTTGTATCCAACGCGCACATCGGCAATGAAAGTCCGGAGGAAGCTTACAGCGCAGCACTGGAAAAGATCGATGATATTATTGCAAGGCTCAGAACACCTTTTGTCATTGAAGACTATAAGGGCATACACGAATCCGACGTTTTTGTTTCTAACTTCTCAAAAGAGGATTTTATTGCCGGCGTAAAGAAGTCCAAGGAATATGTGATGGCCGGAGATATTGTTCAGGTTGTATTATCACAGAGGTTTGAGCGTTCTACAAAAATAGACCCTTTTAATATTTACAGGGCGCTTCGGGTGATAAACCCATCTCCATATATGTATTATCTTGATATCGGTGATGCGCAGATCGTCGGTTCGTCTCCAGAGATACTGGTAAGGGTGGAAGAAGGGAAAATAGTGCTCCGCCCTATTGCCGGGACAAGGAAAAGGGGAAAAACAGAGGCTATGGACAAGGCTCTGGAAGAGGAACTCAGGAAAGATCCAAAAGAGATCGCAGAACATATCATGCTTGTGGACCTGGGAAGAAATGACGTGGGAAGGGTTGCAAGGACCGGTTCTGTGAGGGTTACAGAACTGATGACAGTCGAAAGGTACAGTCATGTTATGCATCTTGTGTCAAATGTGGAAGGCGACCTCAGAAATGGTCTTGACGCCTTTGACGTGCTTTCAGCATGTTTCCCTGCCGGGACTGTAACAGGAGCGCCAAAGGTAAGGGCGATGGAGATAATTGAGGAACTCGAACCTGTAAAGAGGGGGCCTTATGCAGGATCCGTAGGATATTTCAGTTATTCAGGGAATATGGATACATGTATTACAATAAGAACGCTTATAATAAAAAATGGTAAAGTGTATGTTCAGGCCGGGGCAGGGATTGTTGCTGATTCTGAGCCGGAAAATGAATATATGGAGACTGTGAACAAGGCAAAGGGAATGATGAAGGCAGTAGATATGGCCGAGGAAGGGTTGAGTTGAAAATAATTGAAAGGAAGAATATGGTGTTTTCGCTCATTCTCGGGCTATCGCCCTTCCCGATAGCTATCGGGACAAAAAAAACCGCTCAAATACCATATTCTTCCTTTCAAAGATTGAGTTAAAATGAAGCCCATGATTGAAGGTATAATAACAGGAAATAATTTATGTTGTTGATGATAGACAATTATGATTCGTTCACATACAATCTCGTCCAGTATTTCGGCGAGCTTGGAGAGGATATCCGGGTTTTCAGGAACGACAGGATTTCCGTAAAAGAGATAGAAAAGATGGACCCTGAGAGGATCGTGATATCACCCGGTCCATGTACCCCGAATGAGGCCGGAATATCAGTGGAGACGATAAAATACTTTGCAGGAAGGGTCCCAATCCTCGGTGTATGTCTTGGCCACCAGTCCATAGGAGCTGCCTTTGGAGGTGAGATTATTCGTGCGCCAAGGCTTATGCACGGAAAGACGTCAGTTATACATCATGATGGAAGAACAATATTCGAGGGACTTCCCAATCCCTTTGAGGCAACAAGATACCATTCCCTTCTTATAAAAAAAGAGACCTTGCCTGATTGTCTTGAAATAACTGCATGGACTGACGCTGGTGAGATTATGGGAGTAAGGCATAGAGAATTTATCATTGAAGGGGTCCAGTTCCATCCCGAATCGATCCTGACGACTGCCGGAAAAGACCTGCTGAGGAATTTCCTGAGGCTCAGACAGAGATAATTACCCGCATTTTCAATAAAACAGTCCTGCTTATTATCAAATTAAGACATTTTTTCTATATGGAATAGGAAGTTATGCCGATTGTTTCAAATCCCCTGTGATGTTATCTTTATACTCAAGAAGCAAAAAACCGTTTTAGAATAAAAATTATCTTGACATATTTGTCAAAATTGATAATTCTAAATTTAGGTAACTTAATAATGCTTTTACAGGGAAAGGAGGTTAATAAGGTAATATCTTGCAGTAATCCGTAAAAAAATCTAAAAAAAGGAGGAAAAAAAATGTTTGAAGAAACTGCTGAAAGTAATGCAGGAAAAGGCACACTGCTTGTTGTCCTGGGCCCGATATTCGGCATCCTCTATGTTGTTCTCCTGCCGCTGATCGGTCTCATGACCCTTCTGCTTGCCCTGCCGGAATATGCGAACGCGAAGAAACCACCTGTTCTTGAAAGCGCTGACATGTGTATGGCATGCCACTCAACCCGCGATATGGCCAAGATATTCAGGAACAACGAGAAGCTTTCCGTATTTGTCAATGCAGACGATTTCAAGAACACCGTTCACAGCTTCTTGAGTTGTACAGACTGCCATCAGAAGATATCGATGGAAAGTCATCCGGGCAGAGCATTTGACAGCAGAAGCGCATTTGCGCTTGACGCCTCAAGCGCATGCAGGACCTGCCATTCAGATACCCAGCTTCAGGCAAAGCCGAACCATGCTTATCTGGCAAATAAGACAAACGGGCCGCCGTGCGCGGAATGTCACGGCGCTCATACTGTGAAGCGCATTTCTGAATGGAAGCCTGCCTTAGCCGACAATCAATTCTGTTTAACATGTCATAAACAAAAAATAAGTAAAACGCTTAACAACGGGGAAAAATTATCGCTTCTTATCGACCCGTCACATTTAAAGGCGTCTGTTCACAACAGACATACCTGTTCCGACTGCCACTCTGATTTTTCGAGGAAATCTCATCCCATGAAAAAATTCGAAAACAGTCGGGACCATTCGATCAAGGTATCAGAGGCATGCAGGAAATGTCACTCTGACAAGCATACGGCTGTCAGGGAAAGCATACATTCCAAAATGATAAGTGAGGGCAACCTGAAAGCACCGGTCTGCACAGACTGTCACGGGTTTCATACAGTCGGACCAAAGGCTACTTATGACACCATGAGCGGTGTGCCGTGCAGGAAATGCCATGAGGAGATATTCAAGGTATATTCCAAGAGCGTTCACGGCATGGCAAAGGCAAATGGACAGCATAAGGCGCCTTTATGTTCTTCATGTCATTTTGCACATGAGATCAAGGTCACTGCCATGACAGAGAAGATAAAAGGGGCGTGTCTCGGCTGTCATAAGGAGGCTGAAGCATTGCACAAAAAGTGGCTGCCTAATTCAGAGCTTCATCTCAGTGTAGTAGCATGCGCAGCATGCCACTCCCCCAATTCAGGTAAGGGAATTTATCTGAGGCTCTATGATCAGGCCACAGGGAAACCCTTTACTGAGGAACAGATACTGAAACTCCTGGGAACTAATTACGAGGGACTGTCGCTCAGGATGAATACTCACGGTGACGGTATTAACTCAGGTGAACTATGGAACATAGTCAAGCAGTTAAATGAAAAAGGCGCCGATGCCAAGGTCACCTTTCTTGGCAGGATGGATGTCAGCAAAGGCTCCGAAGCCCATCAGCTCTCTGTTAAGAAAAACGCGGTGAAGGAATGTGAAAACTGTCATAGTTCAAATTCGGCCTTTTTCAAGAGTGTCACAGTTGCCGTGGTCAAGGCCGATGGAAGGCTGACGCGTTATAAGGCAAATCCGGAGGTCCTGGGGTCTATGGTCTCGCTGCTTTCCTTAAAGCAGTTTTATGTCCTCGGCAGCACAAGGCTGAAGATCCTGGACTGGATCGGCATACTCATGGTATTTGGAGGGATGTCTGTCCCTATAGCTCATATAACCTTAAGGATATTGACATCGCCGATAAGAGAGGCAAAGAGACTGAACGGGTTGAGAAAGGAGGGAAAAAGATGAAAAAGATATACCTTCATCCGCTTCCTATCAGGATCTGGCACTGGATTAACGCAGGCAGCTTTTTAATACTTATAGTCACCGGTCTTCAGATCCGTTACCGTGAGTTATTAGGGCTTATGAAATTTCAGGTCGCCGTTGATATACACAATATATTCGGGTTTATACTCATCTTCAACTTCTTTATATGGTTGATCTTTTATATCTTTACCGGAAAGATAAAGATATATATACCACCGCTGAACCTTAAGAAATTTGTTATGGGATGTATAAACCAGGCCAGGTATTATGGTTACGGCATATTCATGGGAGAGGAAAATCCCCACCACAGTTCTCCTGACAACAAGTTCAATCCCATGCAGCAGATGGCTTACCTTTCAATAATGCTGCTTCTGATACCGCTGCAGCTGGTATCAGGACTGTTGCTCTGGGATATAAAACAGTTTGCAGGATGGATAAATCTTGCCGGCGGGATAAAGATAGTCGATACTATTCACGTGTTTCTCTTTTTATTCTTCACGTCATTTCTTTTCGTCCATGTCTACCTTGCGACACTCGGACATACTGCTACTGCACATATAAAGGCGATGTTTACAGGATATGAAGAGATAGAGGGACACGGACACTGATCGAAACATATAAGGGGCTGGTTATCACCAGCCCCTTATACATTATAAGGAATTTGAGACCTTTTTTATCTCTTCCAGCTTCTTTAACGCCTTGCCGGAATCGATGGAATTCTTTGCTATTTCAAGGGCTGTTTTGAGGTCGTTAGTTTTACCGGAGACTGTGATGGCAGCAGCTGAATTTATCAGAATGATATCCCGTTTGTGACCTTTCTCCCCGTTTAATATCCGGAGGATTATCTGTGCATTTTCTTCCTTGCCTCCTCCAAGCAGGTCATCCTTTTTACCGCGGCTGAGCCCGAAGTCCTCAGGAGAAAGGTACAGGTTTTCCACCTTTCCATCTGCAAACCGTGATACCTTTGTGCCGTTTGTAACAGTAATCTCATCGAGCCCGTCCTCACCATGTACGACCATTGCATCTTCAGCACCGAGATTGCCTAATACCATAGCAAGGGGTTCGGTCAGCTTGCTTGTGAATACACCTAAGATCTGTCTTTTTGCTCCTGCCGGATTAGTTATCGGCCCGAGGATGTTAAAGACAGTCCTGATGCCCATCTCGCGTCTTGGACCGATCGCATATTTCATTGCAGGGTGAAACAGCGGGGCAAATAGAAAACCAAATCCTGTTTCAAAAAGGCACTGCTCGACCTTTTCAGGCGCAAGGTCTATTTTTACTCCCAGAGATTCAAGGACGTCAGCGCTTCCAGCCTGGCTTGAGACCGCCCTGTTGCCATGCTTTGCTACGGGTATGCCGGCTGCTGCCACTACAATTGCAGTGGCTGTCGAAATGTTGAATGTATGCGACATGTCCCCGCCTGTACCGCAGGTATCAAGGACCCCTTCAGGGGCTTTAATCTTTGCTGCCTTGTCCCTCATTATCCTGGCAGCTCCTGTTATCTCCTCAACCGTCTCACCCTTGATCCTGAGCGCGGTCAGAAAAGAGCCTATCTGTGAATCAGTAGCCCGGCCCTCCATTATCTCTTTCATGCATTCAGCCATTTCGGATTCCGATAAGCTGATACCGCTGACAAGAAGGTTAATAGCCTCTTTAATCATGTCTCCCCTCCGTACAGAAAGTTTTTATCGCATTAGATTTTAACACATGGTGCTAAAAAAATTGGCTGGAATATTAAAGCGTGCTGTTTGTGAAGCAGAATGAGCAGATATAACTTAAAAAATCGATTTTTTCTGTCTGCTCAACAGGGTTATTTTCATTTTTTATGTCAACGAGATTGCCTTTTTCATTAGATGCAACTTGAGGAGGATTTATTAAAGATTTGATATAACGTCGTGATAAATGCTGGAGATTTACATTGCCGAATGTTCTGGAGATTATGAATTCGGAGGCGGCCTGAAAATTTATCTTTTCCCCGTCCGAAAGGCTTTCAGCCTTTTTTTCGGAGAGGTCTTCGGGTGAGAATATCGAAATCTCGGGCACTATGAAATAATTACCGGTTGCAGAATAAGATGATACGTAATTATAAAATTCCTCCTGACACCTTCCGACATATCCTCCTCCTACAAGAACCGACTTTGCGCCTATTTTGCCTAAGAACGCCAGAAGCATAATGAGGTCATTTGTAAGGAGTTTGCCTCCTGTCGGAGAACTGGATTCGATATATACGGCAGATCCGGAGCCGTTTGTTATCTCATTGATATATCTTGCGTACTCGTCTTCGGTCCCGGAGCCATATGGATAACTCGGATGGTTATTGTAATCTTTCGGCAGAACAAGCATCACAAGTTTACCGTCTGTTGTGATCTGTTCTATAAAATTTTTCTCGTTTCTTTGCTGCTGCTGAACGAGCTTCAAAATTCTGTTGTCCGGACCGTCCTTAAGAAAAATATCCACGATGCTTGAATCAAAATTATCCGGAGTTCTGAGAATTACAGGTTTGTTGTTATGGAAAAACACAAAGTACGCAGGATGCACTATTATATAAATCATGCCGTTGTCCATAAATTTCGAATAGTCAGGGTATTTTTCAGCAGGAATGTTATTCAATTTTTTTAAGCCGATACCGCTGTAAGACCATTTTATCCAGAGAGGATCCTTCTCAATCGCAAGATTCCTCTTCTCTATGGATTCAAGAAGCTCTCTTATGTAAGGGGTGTTTTCATCGGGTTGCTCTGTTAAGGCGCTGTTATCGATAACCGCTGGCTGGGTGGTACGTTGAGAGGCTTGATTGACAGCACAACCTCCCAGCAAAAAAACTAAAAGAACAAAAACAATATGAATCCTGATAATCATGCTATATAGATATTTTTATTATAGAAAACTCCATTAATTCTACATTTTATCATTTAAATAATACAAGCAAGTCTTATGCCTTGTAAAAAACGGAGTTTTATATTCTTGCTGAAAAAGCACGTGATAGTGCAAAATATCAGCTAAATCCCGTTGGAAGCCAGGATAGGATTTAAAACTTTATCCTTAATGCCGAAAGGGTATGGCTTTCTTTCTAATGGGATAAATTCACTCAGGAGAAAATATGCCTGTTCGTGTAGGGGTAATAGGTGTCGGCTATCTCGGCCGGCATCATGCAAGGATTTATTCCGAACTTGAAAATGCTGAACTGGTCGGAGTCGCTGATGTTGACAGCCGCAGGTCTGAAGAGATTGCAAAAACGTATGGTTGCAAGGCATTTCCGAGCTATCCGGAAGTTATTGCTGCATGTGATGCCTTGAGCATAGTTACTCCTACTGTAACACATCATGACATAGCTATGGACTGCCTGAGAGCGGGGAAGGACATCCTGATAGAGAAGCCCATAACGGAAGATATGGATGAGGCAAGGGATATTATTGAGGAGGCTGAAAAAAATAACCGTGTTCTGCAGGTTGGACATCTTGAGAGGTACAACCCGGGAATCGTTGCCGCTATCGAGATGATAAAAGAGCCGAGATTCATAGAGTCTGAACGGCTTTCCCCGTTTCTTGGAAGGGGAACGGACGTGGATGTCACGCTTGATCTCATGATACACGATCTGGATATAGTCATGAGCATAACAAAGTCAAGGATTAAGGATATAAAGGCGATAGGAGAGGCTGTTCTTACAGAGAAGATAGATGTAGCAAAGGTATGGCTCGAGTTCGACAACGGATGCAAGGCATTAATCACTGCGAGCAGGCTCGCCTCTGATAAACAGAGGAAGCTGAGGGTATTTCAAAAAGATGCATATATATCTGTCGACTACCAGAGCCAGGAGGTCAGACGCTATTTTAAGACATCATCCGGCATATCTTTTGATGTGGTAAAACCGGAGAGCAAAGAACCCCTGAAAGAGGAATTAAGGGATTTTATTTATTGCGTGGAAAACAGGAAAAAACCCAGGGTCTCCGGCATTGAAGCAATGGAGGCGCTTGAGGTTGCTCTAAGGATAACGGAGATTTTAAAAATGACACAGCAGGATCACCAGGGTCTGAAGGCAGGGCAGTAATCCGGATGAAAACAGCCTTCGAGGCATATGCTGAAATGGTCCAAATATTATTTTATGATGGAGATATTTTATTATGATTCCAATGGTCGACCTTAAGAAACAGTTTGTCGAGATAAAAGAAGAAGTCCTCGCTGTGCTGACAGAGATACTCGAAAGTTCTCAGTATATACTCGGCCCAAGAGTCCGGGAACTGGAAAAAAGGATTGCCGAATACCACAGCGTTTCCGAGGCAGTGGGTGTGGCTTCGGGAACTGATGCCCTGCATCTTGCTGTAGAGGCCCTGGGAATAGGGGAAGGTGATGAAGTAATCACCACCCCTTTTACTTTTTTTGCTACTGCCGAGGCTATATTGTATACAGGGGCAAAGCCGGTTTTTGCAGATATAGATCAGGATACCATGAACATAGACCCTGTAGAGATCGAGTCAAAAATAACGCAAAGAACAAAGGCTATAATGCCTGTTCACATATTCGGGCATCCTGCTGATATGGAGAGGATTATCAATTTAGCCAAAAAGTACGATCTTAGAATTATTGAAGACTGCGCACAGTCTTTTGGAGCACAGATAAATGGAAAAAAGACAGGTAGTTTCGGGGATATGGGATGTTTCAGTTTTTATCCAAGCAAGAACCTCGGTGCCTTTGGTGACGGAGGGATGGTGTTGCTGAGTGATCCATCGGTTGCAGATGATATCAGGAGACTGAGAAATCATGGCTCTAAAGGAGCGTACAGACACGAATCGGTTGGATTTAACAGCAGGCTGGATGAGATCCAGGCCGGGATACTTTTAGTAAAATTAAAGCGGATTGACGAATACAATAATAAAAGGAGACAGAAGGCAGCGCTTTATAACGAACTGCTCTCAGATACCGTAGTCAAACCAGTAGAAAAACCCGGTGCTTATCACGTATATCACCAGTATACAATCAGGAGCCGGCAGAGAGATGAAATACAGAGACACCTGAGTAAAAACAGCGTATCATCTGTTGTGTATTATCCGATACCCCTGCATCTTCAGGAAGCTATAGGCTTTTTGGGGTACAAGAAGGGAGATTTCCCTGTAACTGAAGAGATTTCAGAAAAGGTCCTTTCATTGCCGATGTATCCTGATCTGGAAGAAACCTCGATCAGGAAGATAGCAGATATCATCAACAATGTCTGAGACCGTAATGATTGTAACAGGAGAGACCTCTGGAGAACTCTATGGCTCTCTGCTTGCAGTATCCCTTAAAAAAAGACAGCCTGGCATCAGGATAATAGGTATTGGCGGCGAAAGGATGAAAGAGGCCGGGGTTGAGCTTGTATCAGGTATATCCAGCGCCTTCGGACTTGCAGAAGCCGTCTCTTCCATAAGCAGGATAAAAGAGGCATTCAGAAAGGCGGTTGAAGCCCTGACAAGAAATAAGCCGAGCGTGCTTGTTTTGATAGACTATCCTGATTTTAATCTAAGACTTGCAGGAGAAGCAAAAAAGTACGGGATAAAAATTTTATATTATGTAAGCCCTCAGGTCTGGGCATGGCGGAAAAGAAGGATTAAAAAGATTGCAGGGCTGGCTGAAAGGATGGCAGTAATACTTCCGTTTGAAGAGAAGATTTATAAAGATACCGGCCTTGCCTGTGAGTTTGTCGGTCATCCGGTATTTGATGAGATACAGGAACTGAAGGCTGATAAGAATAATATTAAAAGAGAATTAGGGCTGAAAGAGGATGTCCCTGTGCTTTCGCTTCTGCCGGGAAGCAGGCCTCATGAAATCGATAATCTGCTGCCTGTTCTTCCGGATGTTCTTAAAGAATTCAAGAAAGAATTTAAGGGGTATCAGTTTTGTATCCCGTTTGCACCAAACACAGATATTAACAAGTACGAAACTATCATAGACGGTCTGAGATCAGAGGGTGCAGTAATAAATAAGGGAGAGTCTCTAAAGGCATTATATGCAGCTGATATGGCAGTCATAGCTTCGGGTACGGCTACGCTGCAGGCTGTTCTGCTTGGTGTTCCGATCGTGGTTATTTATAAACTTTTCCCCCTGACTTACTGGATAGCGAAACTGATTGTGAAAGTCAAATACGCCTCTCTGGTGAATATACTTTCAGGGAAGGAGGTCGTAAAAGAGCTTTTTCAATCAGATGTTACTGCAAAAAATATAATGAACGAGATAAGGAAGATAGTGTCTGATGAATCTTATAGAGATAAAATGCTCAGAGCTTATGACATAGTCAGGACAATGTTTTCAGGCAAAAAGGCCTCTGAAAGGGTTGCCGAGATAGTTGAAGAGATGGCAGGATTAAAGCCGATTAAATAAATTTTTTAAATTAAAAGAAAATGTTCCTCATTTATAGTTCTCTTTATACAATAGCGATAATTATTTTATTCCTGCCCCAGTATTTTAAAAGGCCGAAGGAACTCAGGCATAAATGGCTCAGGGAGAAATTTGGTTTTTTAAACTCAGAACTCAGAACCTTACCTGCCGGCAGGCAGGCTTTGAACTCAAAGCTGATATGGATACACGCTGTATCTGTAGGTGAGGTAAACGCTTCTATCCAGTTGATAAAAAAATTAAAGAGCAGATATCCACAGCTTACAATAGTTCTTTCGACGATTACAGATACCGGTCAAAAAGTTGCCATGGAGAAGTCGCCTGAAGGGACATATGTTGTATATCTGCCGTTTGATATGAAATTTGTATTAAACAGATGTTTCAGAAGATTCAAACCAAAAATATTTATTGTTATCGAGACCGAAATCTGGCCGAATATCTTCAGATTCATGGCTGATCAGGAGGTCCCTGTTATCACGCTGAATGGAAGGATATCTGAAAAGTCGTCAAAGGGATATAAGAAAATCTCTTTTTTCATGAAGAAGGTTCTTTCCTATGTGAAGATGTTCGGAATGCAGAGCAAGGCAGATGCTGACAGATTGAGGGATATCGGCGCTGACAGGGAAAAGATTGCCGTGCTTGGCAATTTCAAGTTCGATATGGATATGCCTGAAAAAGTCCCTGCATGGGCTGCCGGGATAAAAGGCCCTGTTATTGTAGCGGGCAGCACACATAGAGGTGAAGAAGAGATCATACTGTCTGCATATATAGAAAACCTTAACAGATTCCCCGAACTAAAACTCATACTGGCCCCGAGACATCCGGAAAGGTTTAGGGAAGTGGAGGATATTCTCAAAGCAAAGGGGATAGCTTATATCAAGCGGTCAGCTCTTGGCTCTCAGCTCCCTGCTCCCGGCGTTTTAAGGTCAGGGGTTATATTGCTTGACAGCATAGGAGAGTTATCAGCCGTTTATGGTGTTGCCGATATATCGATTATAGGTAAAAGCCTTACAGGATTTGGAGGACAGAACCCGCTTGAACCTGCATATTGGGGAAGGCCTGTATTATGCGGACCGCACATGGAAAATTTCCCCTTTATAAAAGAGTTTTATCAGGAAGGGGCTGCATTTGAGGTAGACGGCATAACCCTTGCAAAAAAAATAAAGGAATTCCTCGTTGAACCTGAAAAAGCAAAAGCAGTCGGAACAAAGGCGAAGGAGTTGTATACAAAAAACTCAGGTGCCGTTGACAGGGCGATGGAGGTCATTAAGGAATATATTGGATAAGTATGAATCTTTTTGAAATTTTATATTATCTTGGTTTTTCGACAAAAAAACGGTATTCCCTCCGGAATCAAAAACGGCTCCCTTACAAGGTTATCAGCATAGGCAATATTACTGTTGGAGGGACAGGCAAGACCCCTGCGACTATAGCTGTTGCAAAGGAGGCTGCAAGGCGGGGTTTCATGCCTGTAATACTCACAAGAGGATATAGAGGCACTGCAAAAGGCCCATGTTTTGTAACAATGGGACAAAGACCTTTACTTACAGTTGATGAAGCCGGAGACGAACCTTTTTTGATGGCAGAGAAATTAAAGGGGATCCCAATTGTTAAAGGCAGCAACAGATATGAAGCCGGTATGTTCGCAATCCGTGAGTTTTCAGGTCCAAATTCTTTGTCTGCTAATTCCTTGCCCCTAAACCCTAACCCCTTGCTTTTTATCCTCGACGACGGGTTCCAGCACTGGGGACTATTTCGGGATAAAGATATCGTCCTTGTTGATTCCAATTACAAGTTTGGTAACTGGAAACTGCTGCCGTCCGGCAGATTAAGAGAGCCCGTAAGTTCCTTGAAACGCGCTGATATTATAGTCATTACAAAGAATGAAAGATCTGAAGATATGCCAAAACCAGAAAAAAGCGATCTGATAAGAGAAATAAAACAGTATAATGCTGAATCCCTGATTTTTTTTGCAGAACATAAACCTGTATCTGTCAGACTGCTTTCAGGCGAAGAAAAACCTTTGTCCTGGGTTTCCGGCAAAAAGTTATTCGGGTTCTGTGCTTTAGGGAGCCCGGAATCCTTCAGGAAGACTGTTGAATCAACAGGCGCTGAATTGACCGGATTCAAAGGTTTCAGGGACCATTACAGGTACCGGTCCGGGGATATGCTGAAGATAAAACAGGAGGCAGAAAAAAGCGGCGCTGAGTGGATTGTTACAACAGAAAAAGATATAATAAAAACCAGGGATATTGATTTGCAGAAGAATATTCTTATAATAGAGATTGAATTTTCTGTTGCAGAAGATTTTTTCGAGAAGGTTTTCAGCTTTTAGTATTTTATTTGCGGAGGATTAGTGGTCAGGTACATTAACGTTAAGAGCAGGGCAAGGACAGAGTTTATCGATATAACCGAGAAGATACAGGAAGTACTGAAAGAAACGGGTATTGTCAGTGGCATTTGCAGTCTTTTCGTTCCTCATACAACAGCTGCCATAACAATAAACGAAGGTGCTGATCCCAGTGTCCAGCGTGATATACAGACCCTGCTGAACAAGTTGATTCCGTTTGACGGTGATTATCATCACAGGGAAGGTAATTCCTCGGCGCACATTAAGGCTTCCGTCATAGGTGTTTCCGGAAACGTTTTTATAGATGAGGGGAGACTGGTCTTAGGTACGTGGCAGTCTATTTTTTTCTGCGAGTTCGACGGGCCAAGGCACAGAAGGGTTGCGCTTAAATTTATAAGCGATAAATAAGCGCTGTTGCTCCATTTTATTTAATTAGTTGGGTTGTTATAAATATCTCCGTGCTTTAGAATCAGATATCATATATCAAATTATTATTTTATGACAGAGCGGAGATTATGTCTGAAAAAAAGACCTTTGACGAACTGTCTTACCTTAAAAAAGAAGTCAAGCGCCTCAGGAGGTCCCTCGATATCCTGACCACAGATATCGATGCATCCCTAAGAAGAAGGGGTTTCCAGGTATACAAGAAAGAACCTTCAGAAGATCTGTTAATCCCGGCACAGGAATTCATTGACAGATATTACAGGAAGCTTCACAAGTATTCTTTCCGGCTTTTCCTCCGCGACGTGATCAAGCATCAGGACTTTTTTAAGCTTGAAGACGTAACAAGATACTCTACATCAAAAGTAACCAGGGGTTATCTTGATTTTATTGATGACATCGGACTGGTCAAAAAAGAGGCTGACGGTTATATGCTTAAAAAAAGACCGGTAAAGAGTTTTGGAGAAACACTGGAGTGGTATATAGCAGAGGTGTTCAGGAGAGAGTTCTGCTTCGAAGCGATATGGGGGGTAAAGTTCAAAAGGCCGAAGGTGGGGGGGGATTATGATGTTGTCGCAAAATTCGATGGCTCGGTCTTTTATGTCGAGGTCAAGTCATCCCCTCCAAAACAGATATATGACAGAGAAATATCAGCATTTCTTGAGAGGGTTTCCGACCTTTCTCCTGAGATTGCTGTTTTCCTGATGGACACAGAGCTCAGGATGAAGGATAAGATCGTACCGATGTTCGAAAATGAACTCAGAAAGAGGTTCCCGGCGCCCCATGAAGTTATAAGGATGGAAAAAGAACTCTTTCAGATATGGGGCAGAGTATTTATAATAAATGCAAAGGACAGCATTGTCAGCAATATCGAAAAGGTATTGAATTGGTATTTCAGGAGGGTGAAATGAGTTCCAAAAAGGAGATATGTATTCTGTGTGCCTGGCGGGAGAACTGTCAGAAAAAGTTTTCGGTTTCAGGCAAGGATATCCGTTGTCCTGATTTTGTAAGGGACTTGAGCATCAAGGAAGATAAAACGGAAGATAAACCCAAAGAAGATAAAAAGAAATAAATTCAGCGCCTTGCTCATTTGGAATTCAAGCTCAGACCGGGCAGACAGCAGGCAATGAAAAATGCTGAATAAAATCAGGAGAATAGTTTGATTTACAATGCGTTTTTTGGTTTCAGGGAAGAACCTTTTGGGATTACCCCGAACCCAAGGTTCTTTTTTTTGAGCAAAGGGCATGAAGATGCCCTTGCGCATCTGAAATTCGGCATCTCTGAAAATAAGGGTTTTGTGATGATAACCGGTGAAATAGGTTCAGGGAAAACCACCCTGATGAAATATTTCATCGATAAACTTGATGATAAGACACATACATCCGTGATACTCAACCCGAAGGTATATCCCCTTGAACTTCTAAAATCCATAAATCGTGACTTTGGTATAAAATGTGATGGAAGCACCTATGATGATCTTATAGCATGCCTCAATGATTTTCTTATAGACAGCTATTCAAAAGGGCAGAAGGCGGTGATTTTCATTGATGAGGCACAGAGTATGAGTACAGAAAGCCTTGAGTTTGTAAGGCTGCTGTCCAATCTCGAAACAAATACAAAAAAACTGCTCCATATCGTACTCTTAGGCCAGCCGGAATTGAGAGACATTATCGGGGATCAGAAAATGAAGCAGCTCGACCAGAGGATCTCGGTGAGATACCATATAGGCCCGCTTAAACAGGACGAGATCAAAAGATATATACAGCACAGGATGACAAAGGCAGGTTCGATAGCAGCATTCCCTCATACTTCAAAGAGCGTGGAGATGATCTACAGATACAGCAGGGGTCTGCCGAGGCTTATAAACATAGCCTGCGACAGGATACTTCTTACTGCCTATTCAGAAGGACAGATAAAGATAAGCGATAAAATTGTTAAGATAGGCCTGAAGGAGCTCGGGCTGAAAGATAACGGAGTCCGGATATATATTCTTGCATCCCTGATATTCTTGCTCGGTATGATATTGATTTACAATAAAAAACCTGAATTTGATTTTGAGAGTATTTTACTGAAGACAGGTCCGGATAAAGCAGCAGAAAAGACCGTTAAGAAGGAAAGATTTACGATGGATTCAGAAGGCATGGTCATGGTCTCAGACCCTGCAGATGCAAAGGATGCCAGTTTCCTGACCCTTCTGAACCACTGGGGAGAGGTCAATCTGCCCCTTAAACAGGGAGCTGAAGAGATTGCAAAAGAAAGAGGCTACAGCATTTATTCTTTTGATAATGACTGGGAAAAGCTTTTCAAGTTAAATATGCCGTGCATAATTCATTCTAAGGAAGACAGCATATCAAAATGGAGCGTTCTTCTATGGATTGTTGACCGTGATGCCGTTGTTTTTGAGCCTGTAAGAGGAAAGATGATAGTCCCTGTGAGCTATCTGAAAAATTCTGTTTCCGGGTTCGTAATGTTATGGAAAAACAAGTATAATAATGCTGAAAAGATCCTGGAGCTTCAGGAATATTTGATAATGGAAGGATACTTTAAAAAGCCCAAGACCGGAGTATTCGGAGACTATACAAAAAAGACATTAATGAAGTTCCAGAAGGAAAAGAGGATACCAGCTTCAGGGGAATTTGATGAAGAAACCATGTTAGTAATGTCAAAAGATAAATTTACACCGGAAATATTTCCACGGGAAGATAAAAAAGGGAGGGCTGAATGAACATCAGGGAATTATCCAGCGTTATAGGGATAAGCAAAGAAGGAGTGGCAATCAAAGACAGCAAGGCCATCATACCGATCATGGACGGACTTGTCTATGAGGCGGTCTTTTCTGAAGATGAAAGAAAAAAAGCGCTCTTGTTACTGATAAAGGAGCTTGCAAAGGCCTTTGGCGCATTCCCTGCGTCCATACAGGATTTGTATGAGGAAATGGGAAGGAACTATCCCGGCTTTACCGTGCCTGCTATAAATATCAGGGGACTGACCTATGATGTTGCAAGGGCGGTCTTCAGAAAGGCTATCGAAAAAAAGGTGGGCGCTTTTATCTTCGAGATAGCACGCTCTGAAATAGGTTATACAAAGCAGAGGCCTCTTGAATACTCTGCTGTGGTCCTGGCTGCAGCTGTCAGAGAAGGTTTTAAGGGGCCGGTCTTCATACAGGGAGATCATTTCCAGCTCGTTAGAAAGAATTATATGAGTGATCCTGCTGCTGAGACAGGATATGTGAAGGGACTGATCCAGGAAGCGATAGAAGCTGAATTCTATAATATAGACATAGATTCTTCAACCCTTGTAGACCTTGAAAAAGCTACGATAAAGGAACAGCAGAGACCCAATTTCGAAAAGACAGCAGAACTTGCTGCCGATATCAGAAGCATACAGCCGAAAGGTATCGAAATATCTGTAGGCGGCGAGATCGGGGAGATCGGAGGCAAAAACAGTAATCCTGATGAACTGAAGGCATATCTTGACGGGTTTAAGGAGGCTTTTAAGGCAGGGAAAGGACTGAGCAAACTTAGCGTACAGACAGGGACCTCACACGGCGGTGTTGTACTGCCGGACGGCACACTTGCAAAGGTCAAGATCGATTTTGAGACATTGAGATTGCTGTCAGACCTTGCCAGAAGGGAATACGGTCTTTCCGGAGCTGTACAGCATGGCGCCTCAACACTTCCTGAGGATGCATTCAATATGTTCCCTGAAACAGGCACGTCAGAGGTGCATCTTGCAACAGGCTTCCAGAACATTATCTTTGACAGCAAGCATCTTCCAGGCAGTTTCAGAGATGAGGTTTACGATTATATCAGGAAGGAATTTTCTAAAGAACACAAGGAAGGGCAGACAGAGGAACAGTTTATATACAGCACAAGAAAAAAAGGTTTTGGCGCCATTAAGAAGAAGTGGTGGGATCTGTCTCCAGGCATAAAAGATCCTATAATGAAGGAACTCGAGGCCAAATTTTTGTTGCTGTTTGAGAAGTTAAAGGTCACAAACACAACGGATATTGTGAACAGGACTGTAAAACCTTTAATGATTAAAAAAGAGATCAACACAGATCTGTTGGATTTATCGTAAAGTATTATTAACCATCCTTAAGGAGCAGGGAAAAGGAGGGTAATATGTCCGGCAAAATTACACTCAGCGTAATCAAGGCAGATGTAGGTGGATATGTAGGTCATTCGTGTATTCATCCTGACCTTCTGAAAACCGCAGAAGAACGATTATCTAATGCCTCTGAAAAAGAGGTGCTCATTGATTACCATGTTTCAAGGTGTGGTGACGACCTGGAACTCATTATGACTCACAAACATGGTATGGATAATGAAAAAGTCCACAAGCTTGCATGGGATACTTTTGTCGCATGCACGGAAATAGCTAAGGAATTAAAACTGTACGGGGCCGGTCAGGATCTGTTGCAGGAAACATTCACCGGCACTGTAAAGGGGATGGGCCCCGGCGTTGCCGAGATGGAATTTGAGGAGAGAAAGAGCGAACCGGTCATAATTTTTATGGCTGATAAAACATCCCCTGGCGCATGGAATCTCCCCCTCTATAAGATATTTGCAGATCCCTTTAATACCTCCGGTCTTGTAATAGACCCTGCAATGCACGAGGGGTTCAAGTTCGAGATAGTCGATGTATATGAGCGTAAAAAGATACTCCTTGCGGCGCCAGAGGAAATATACGACCTTTTGATGTTTATCGGGGCGATGAGAAGATTTATAATAAGGAACGTATACAGGAAGAAAGACGGCGAGCTGGCAGCAACAGCATCCACGCAAAAGCTGAGCCTTATAGCAGGTCGTTATGTGGGCAAAGACGACCCTGTTCTTCTTGTTAGGTGTCAATCCGGGTTGCCTGCTGTAGGAGAGGTACTTGAACCATTCGCCTTCTCCCATATGGTGGAAGGATGGATGCGCGGTTCTCATCATGGACCATTGATGCCTGTGCCGTTTTATGAGGCAAATCCCTCAAGGTTTGATGGGCCGCCGAGGGTGATAGCGGCAGGTTTTCAATTATGCGGCGGCAAACTTATTGGACCGAGGGACCTTTTTGATGACCCTGCCTTTGATCTGGCAAGGAAACAGGCAAATGAGATTTCGAATTATTTAAGGTCTCACGGGCCGTTTGAACCCCACAGGCTTGGTCTGGATGATATGGAATATACGACCATGCCTCATTTGATGGAGAAACTTAGCAGCAGATTTGTCCCTGAATAATTTAGTGAGAAAAAAGCCTTAAAAGGATCTTTAGGGATAGTAATGAACAAGAAAAGAGAGACAGTAGGCATAATAGTCGGAGGGGGGCCTGCGCCGGGAATTAACGGCGTTATCAGCGCTGCGTCTATCGAGGCTATAAAAAAAGGCAAGAAGGTTATCGGCATAGTAGGCGGTTTCAAGAGCCTCTTTGCCGGAGATAAGAAAAAGGTAATAGATCTCACATTTGATAATGTCAGCAAGATACATATAACCGGAGGTTCAATATTAAGAACCTCCAGAGACTTTCCTGATAAGGTTAAAGAACGCTTTAAAACACTCATGTCAACCCTTAAGTCCCTCAATGTCAGATACCTTATCACAATCGGCGGAGAAGGAACTCTCTATATGGCAAGGTGGATAGAAAAAGAGGCAAAAGGAAGGATTGCAGTTGTTCATGTGCCAAAGACAATAGACAATGACCTCCCTATGCCTGGCGGAATGCCGACCTTTGGATATGAGACTGCAAGGCACTGGGGAGTCGAACTTGTCGAAAATATCATTGAGGATGCAAGGACAACCGGCAGATGGTATGTTGTTACAACAATGGGGAGATATACCGGGCATCTCGCCTTAGGCATAGGAAAAGCAGCAGGCGCAACCATAACTCTTATACCAGAAGAATTCAGGGAAGAAAGGCTTTCGTGTAAAAAGGTCGCTGATATACTTGAGGGCTCCATAATTAAAAGGCTTTCAATAGGCAAGGATTACGGAGTTGCAGTGCTTGCAGAGGGGATTGCCAATAAGTTTGACCCAAAGGAACTTCTGGAATACGAGGTATTAGAAAAGGATGAGACAGGCAGGGTACGGCTTTCTGAAATACAGCTTGGAAGAGTGATGAAGACACTTGTTAATAAAAGTCTTGAAGGCCGCGGGATTAAGATGACTATCGTGGATAAGAATATCGGGTACGAACTTAGGGCTGCAAATCCGATACCGTTTGATGCAGAATATACAAGAAACCTCGGATATGGAGCTGTGAGATTCCTTTTGATGGGCGGCACAGGTTCCATGACAGTCTTTTATGAAGGCAAACTGAAATCTGTTCCTTTCTGCGAGATGTTCGAGCCTGACACAGGAAAGACAAAGATGAGATATGTCGATATCACATCTGAGACATATCTTGTTGGAAGGGAGTATATGATAAGGCTCGATAAAAGCGATTTCAAATCCGGGAATATAAAAAAACTGGCAGGTGCATCAAACATGAAAGTGGATGAATTCAAAAAAAGGTTTTCCTATCTTGTTGAGTGATTTTCTATCATAAAATATCTTAGCATAGTACATCGTGAACCATATTCAGCGTCATATGAAACATCAGGGGCGATATTGTGTGGTTGTCTAACACATTTATAGGAATGTATGTTGTACAGACATTTATGCATTCGCTTGTCGCTGTCCTGATTATTGAACGGGCGATCCGGATATGGGGTGTGAAGAATCCTCTTTCCCGTTTCAGATACCGGCTCATGACATTGATACTGCCTGTTTCCATGTTCCCTGTATACAATCTGATAAACATGGACAGAAATACCCTCTTCTTCAGGGAAGAGAAGGCGCTTTTTAATATAAACAGATGGCTTACTATTGAGATATGGGATATAATCCCGGTCAGTGCGATCTTCCTGATCTTTCTGTTAGGCACTTCAATTATATTTTTTCTTCAGGAGGTTATCCCGATTATCAGAGATTCCTTCTCAAAAGAAAAAGATGGCAATCATGATCCACTGCCTGTCAATGCAGAAATAGATTCAATGGTTGAAGAATTCAGTGAAGCGCTCGGCATTGAAAAACCGCCTGTTAATATAATTGACAGCGAAACCCCTGTTATATTAACAGCCGGGACAAAAGACCATACTATAATACTGTCTTCGGGGCTGATCAACTTGCTCGACAGGGAGCAGCTCCGCAACGCTGTTGCACACGAATTCGCACATATAGCCAGAAGGAGCAATGCGACCACATGGGCGATTTTCATAATAAGGATCCTTATGTTTTTCAATCCTATTGTTCTCATTGTATTCAGGAAAATAGTGCAGGACGACGAGCATATCTGTGATGACATAACTGTAACATTGACAAAAAAGCCCTTTGTGCTTGCTTCTGCACTGAAAGTGTTTTATTCTTCTCATGACGAGTTAAAGCCGTCCTTTATGGGAAGAATAACCGACATGAAGGAAGGTATAGAAAATTACAGCCATAATCTCCTGCTTAAAGAGAGGATAACAAGGCTTGAGGGCGAAGATATTAATGAGGATAAATATTTTGAGTGGGGCAAATTTCTCTTGACAGTAAGCGTGATAATAGCAGTCAATTATTTTGTGGTTTGATCTATGGAGAAAACTAAGAGAACAAAACTCGGCATGTATCTTTCTTTTGGGGTTACGATCCTGACGATTGTCCTTGTCCTGAAATTGCTTAACTGGATACCATCCTCCTTCCAGAAGGAAGATATCAGGAAGTATAAGACCGTAGAAGACGTAAAGGCAAATCTGAAGGGAGCAAGGGTGTATGTCCCGGCATATTTCCCTGAAAAGATTAAATGGCCTCCGGCCGAAATATTTGCGCAAAAGAAACCTTTTTTATTGATAATGATGCATTTTGCCCATATTGATTCGATGGATATAGCGCTTTCTGTTTACCAGGCCGATTCAAAAGCAAATTTTGAACCACGTAGAGATATTTTATATGTAAAAAAAGAAAGTTCCTTATCCATCAAAGGCAGGGAAGGCAGGCTTGTGATGGCTGTATGCAGGGGAAACGAAAGGTGTAACAGTTTATCGTTGGAGGAAGGGAGATTCAGGCTGACCCTCGTTGCGGACGATACCCCCGAACAACTTATTAAGATGGCAGAAAGCATGCTCCATGGTGAATAGATAAAATATACAGTCTTTGGAGATAAAAGATGGCCCGGATAATTCATAAACTATGATAATAATGAAAGGACATAGTATCCTCGCTCATTCTCGGTCTTCGACCCCGAAAGCTTTCGGGATATTTGTCCTCTTTATTTATCAATATACATACTGTCTGAATATCGGCCAAATAAAGCCGCTCAAATACCATGTCCTTTCACCATTCAGGAAAATTTATGAATTAAGTGGGATAGGACATTTTACTTCGATAAATAGGAATTTATACCGATTGTTTAACAACGAATAACTTGCTAATCTTATTAACAAATGTTATAAAAAATAGAAAATTATGTGTATATTAATGATTAATAAGGGAGAATAATAATGTTATCAAGATTAAATTACCTGTTAGAATTTGTGATATTAATTTTTTCCCTCTTTGTCGCGGTCGAAACCACGTCCGGCCAGCCTGCTTCTCCCGACATGGCGCAGCTCTGCCTGGGATGCCACGGGAACAAAGACTTTTCCGTTGAATTAAAGAATGGCGAGAAACTGTCATTGTTTGTAAGCGCAGACTCTCTTAGGAATTCTGTTCACGG
>JAKAKQ010000076.1 GCA_021813425.1 Nitrospirota bacterium | reverse complement strand
AGTTGCTATGGAAATAATCGGTTTTGCAGAAGGGAGAAACCGTGAAGACTATAAAAACCTATACGATGAAGGAGGAAAATCAATGAAAAGAATCGCTTTTGAAATAATGGTTATCATGGTTCTTTGCAGTGCAGCATCGGCCTTTGCCGAGACAACGATCATCTGCGCATCAACAACAAGCACCGAGAATTCAGGTCTCTTCGGCCATATCCTGCCTCTCTTTGAGAAGAAGACAGGGATAAAGGTCAAGGTGGTCGCCCGCGGCACCGGCGCTGCTATTGAAATGGGCAAGAGGGGAGACGCGGATGTGGCCTTTGTCCATGCAAAGGAACAGGAGCTGAAGGCGGTTGAAGAAGGTTTTTTTATCAACCGGCACGATGTCATGTACAACGATTTTGTTATCATCGGCCCCGTTGCTGACCCTGCAAAGGTCAAAGGCATCAAATCTGCATCTGATGCCTTCAAAAAAATAAGCGCGTCATCTCAGTTCGTTTCCCGTGGTGACAACTCAGGCACGAATACGAAGGAGCTTTCACTCTGGAAGAAGGCAGACATTGAGCCGAAAGGCCAGAAATGGTATCTCGAAGTCGGACAGGGGATGGAAAAGACACAGAGGATTGCCAATGAAAAGCGGGCATATACCCTTACTGACAGGGGGACATGGCTTGCCACAAAAGATAAGGACAAACTTGAAATGGTGATCGTCCTTGAAGGAGATCCTTTATTGTTCAATCAGTATGGTGTGATGGCGGTGAATCCTGAGAGGCATAAGCATGTAAAATACAAAGAGGTGATGGAATTCATAAACTGGCTTATATCGAAGGAAGGCCAGCAGGCGATCGCTTCATTCAAGGATAAGAATGGCAACCAATTATTTATTCCGAATGCGAAATAAGGCTATAGGCTATAGGTAAGAGGTAAGAGGATTGACCGTTTAAATTCATGACAACAATAATAGATAGTTTCGGAAAAGCGTTTTTTCTAATACTTAATCTCGACAGGGAATTGTTGGGGATTATATTCCTATCTATCAAGGTCTCAGGGACTGCTCTTGTTGTTGCAACTCTTACCGGTCTCCCCATCGGTGCGCTTCTCGGATTTAAAAAGTTTTCCCTTAAAGGGCTGATCATCAGCATCCTCAATACCTTTATGGGACTTCCACCGGTAGTTGTTGGTCTGTTCGTCTATCTTTTGTTGTCAAGGAGCGGACCCCTTGGTTTTATGGGGTTACTATATTCTCCTACAGCAATGATCATTGCCCAGACAATCCTTGCCTTTCCGATAGTTACGTCCCTTTCGCATTCAGCTATTGTCAATGTGGACCCTGTAATAAGACAGGCTGCAATGACACTCGGCGCCACACCTTCTCAGGTATCATTTGCGATCGTCAGTGAGGCAAGATACGGGATAATGTCAGGCATTATCGCCGGATTCGGCAGAGTGATGGCAGAAGTCGGTGCAATACTTATTGTCGGCGGGAATATAGCAGGGTATACAAGGGTCATGACAACTACCATAGCCCTTGAGACGGATAAGGGTAATTTTGAGCTTGCCCTTGCATTGGGAATAATACTCCTTACCATTTCACTGATAATAAATGCCGTCCTCCATTTGGTACAGAAAAAAGGCATGGTCCGGAAAAACAGATGGGTTTGACAATAAAGATATCAGATATCTGGAAAGAATATGATGGGAATCCTGTTTTAAAAGATTGTTCTGTTTCGTTTGAAAAAAGCGGCATATATGTATTGATGGGACATAACGGCAGCGGCAAATCCACATTTCTGAGGATATGTTCACTTCTTGAAGAACCTGAAAAGGGAGAGGTTAATTACTTCTCGGGACAGGAACTGATGAAAAAGGATATGGGTCTGAAGAGAAGGATAACCCTTGTATTGCCTGGTGTGGGGATCTTCAATGCAACAGTTTCCAGTAATATGGCCTATGGACTGAGAATAAGGGGATTGGACAATAAAGAGATAAGTGAAAGGGTTGACAGATATCTTGATTTGTTGGGACTTTTTCATAAAAGAGAACAGAATGCGCTTACTCTTTCAAGTGGTGAAAGACAGAGGCTGGGGATAGCAAGGGCGATGGTTATTGAGCCGGACATCCTTTTCCTCGATGAACCTACAGCATCAGTGGATCTGGGAAATAGCGAGATTATTGAAGAGATGATCCTGAATATGAAAAAAAAAGGTCAGCCGACTGTCATTATAACAACGCACGATGTCAGCCAGGCGCATAGGCTTGCTGACAGTCTGCTGACCTTGAAGGAGGGCAGGATTGTATCTTATGAATGATATAAGACTGCATATTATTTTTGATTTTAACATTCTGTTATGTAAACCTCTTTAACCTGTATAATTCATAAACTATGATAATAACGAAAGGACATAGTATCCTCGCTCATTCTCGGTCTTCGACCTCCGAGGAATTTGCCCTCTTTATTTATCAAAATACATACTGTCTGAATATCGGCCAAATAAAGCCGCTCAAATACTATGCCCTTTCGGCATTCAGGAAAATTTATGAATTCAGTGAGTTAGAACGAATGAATTGCCACTTTTTTTATAAACCGCTCCCTATTTCATTGAACTTTTCCCTTCTTACCTCATTCCCTGAATTGTCCCGGTAAATAAGTTCATCGCTATCAAGCTCATATTCAGGTATATTAGGGTCATGCCATCTTGTCAGAAAATACTGGTAGAAGTATGTATAAAGACTTCCCGGATTCTGGCCATGGTGAAAAATATATTCCGGCATATTCCTGACATCCAGTCCTGTATGATAATGCTGAACACTGATATAGTCGCCAAGTATTGCCAGTTTAAGTAGAGGGACATCCGGGTATAGCTTCAGCTTGATATTCTTCTGTAGCGCCTTAAGCCTTTTCAGATAATTCACACTTTGAATTATCTGCTCTCTGAAGCTCTCCGGTGTGATATCCGGTGTCTGTATGCTCTTTGCACGTGACATGGCTCCCTCCCCGAACGGATCAAGGAGCATAATCTTTGCCTCACGGCAATTATGAATAGCGTTATGGAGATCTCCTTCGGGATTAACAAAGGTCCTGAACCCGGTAGAGCCTATTATCATGATGTCTCTGGCATACCCGTGTTTTTCCTTCAATTTTTTCACACTTCTACGTCCAAAGATCCCTTTCGTTGGAGTTACAAACACCAATCCGGCACCGCGTGCCATCTTCGATAATTTTCTTTCTTTCCAGTTTCTTCCTATATAATTGAAAAAAAGGATTAACAGAACAGCCGTCATAACCTCTATGGATATGAGAAAAATCTTTTCGTTTGTTACGATAGACCAGTATAGTAGAAAATTCCGGGTGACAAACCTGATCATAAATGGAAGCGATAAGGCTATGGCCGCACTCAGGACTACGATAACAATATGATACAGTAAATGTGCCGACCCTTTTAAAAAGTTCATCGGATGTTTTACCTCCAATCTCGAAATGTCAGGATAGAATTATTAAGGCTGATACAAGCGAAAAAGCGATGTCTGAACCCGGTGTGTTATTGCCGCGGGATATCTGCTGGCAAAGAGAAGCTATCAATCGGATATCTTTATTATCCAGAGAGGATAGCTTCTCTTTAGTCCTCTCAAGTAATTTTCGATCTTTTACTCTGTTTTCTAATACTGATAGAATTCCGGATATATCGATTTTATTATTAAGTGAATAAGATAGGCTAACCAATTTCATACCAGGTGGTCCGATAGCAGCTGTTGAAGAACCCGAAATAAAGGTTATAAATACAAGCATCAAAGAACATATTGTTAGTAGTTTTTTAAATCTTATTATGTTCGTTTTCATGTTTACCTCCCTTAACAGGTCAGCCATTCAATGACCTCCATAACATACACCCCGGACTTCCTCATTATTGCTGTCTTCTGCTTTCCTTCCCTGTATTGTGCGGACAATTCCCTGTTTGATCATGCAAGTCTGGCATTCAGGTTCAATCCTCTTTGCAAACATCTTAAAGACACAACTGTTACAGAAGCTGATTAGCGTATCCATTCTGCCCAGGGCTATGCATTGCTCTATTTCTTTGGCCAATTGCTCTCTGAATGGGTAAAAGTTAATACTCATCTTCGTCCTCCCCCTATTTTTTCTTAGCTCAAGACTCAAAAATGCAAAACGGGTCAAATTCATTTTTATCTCTCTTTCTAAAAGAGGGGACAGGATTGTGGCCCTGTCCCCTCAGAAAGGGAATCTACTGTACTATGAAATATGTTACCCAGAAGTAATATGGTTTGTTGGCATCACTGCTATGGAGATCAACGCCACCGTCATCATCGTCATCATCACCATTGGACGGGGTCACTCCCATTAGCAGAACATATGGTCCAGGTGTAAGTTCTGAAACCGGTATATCACCAAACAGTGATTCATTTACACTGGTCACATTTTTCTTCCAGCGTTCAAGTTTTTTGTCTCCGGAGGCCGGCTTCCAATCAAATGCTGCCCCCATCAGATAGACATTCATCGGATCGAAA
>JAKAKQ010000052.1 GCA_021813425.1 Nitrospirota bacterium | reverse complement strand
GATTATCTGCAGCCTTATGAAAATGCGCCTTATTTTGTTATTATAGACATCGCAATAAATAAAGATTCATAATTTTTAACGGGTCATGAACAAAAAGGAATATATCGAGAAGAACATTGACGAACTGTTCAAATATTGGCTGGGGCAGGCAGCTGCCATAGGCAGCGTCGTCTTTATTTTATTAAGCGGGCTGGATTATATCAGCACGCCCGAGAATTTCAGGACCTTTCTTTCATATCGGCTTATGATCTCTGCCTTCCTTGCCGCACTCTCCATTATCTCAAAAAAACACAGGGACTACAGTGTTGTCTTTCATGAGGTGCTCGCCTACCTCGGAATAGTTGGATCTGCTTTTACAATTGAGCTCATGATCCTGAAATTCGGGGGGCATGTATCTGAGTATTATGTCGGGATGATACTGCTTTGCACCTGCGTAGTTGGGTTTTTGCCGGGCAGGCTTCGTTTCTATGTAACAGTGACAGTGATTATTTACTGTATATACTTCCTACCGATACTCCTCACAGAGGAAATAACCGACTTCCGCAGATTCTTTACTTCAAATGCCTTTATGGTTTTTATTTTCGGCACGCTGCTTCTCGTCAAGTATTTTAGCGAAAGAAGGCTGGTAACTGAACTGGGACTTATGTATGATCTGGAACAGCACAAACAGAACCTCGAGGCACTTGTTGAACAGCGCACTACTGACCTTTCCGGGGCGATCAGGAGATTGCAGGAAGAGATTGACGAGCGCCAAAGAATAGATAAAGAACTCGCTGCTGTCAACGAGCAGCTGCGACAGTCACAGAAGATGGAGGCAGTAGGACTACTTGCAGGGGGTATTGCCCATGACTTCAGGAATATGCTCTTAACGATATCAGGATGCGGGTATATCCTGCATAAGAGGTTAAAGGGCGGAGACGATCATCAGAAATATGTGGATCAGATCCTCACCACAACGAAAAGGGCCAATGACCTCACCCAGAGCCTCCTTGCCTTCAGCAAAGGGCAGATAATGGACACACGGTATATAGATATCAATCGGGTCATAATAAAAACAGCCGACCTGTTGAAGAGGATCATTGGCGAGGATATAGAACTCTCATTGGAATTGTCTGACAGGAACCTGTCGGTTTATGCAGACAGCGGGCAGATAGAGCAGGTCATTATGAACCTTGCAACGAATGCAAGAGACGCCATGCCCTCAGGCGGCGCACTCAACATCGAAACAGATATTATTGATATGAACGGAGAAACCATAAAAAGGCAGGGGTTCGGGATACCAGGGACATATGTACTGGTTACTGTGGCCGACACCGGCACAGGCATTGACATATCATTGAAAGAGCGCATATTTGAACCGTTTTTCACGACAAAGGAATTTGGCAGGGGATCTGGTCTCGGACTTTCAATAGCGTATGGGATCATTACGCAGCATAGCGGTTATATGACTGTTGATTCGGAGCCTGGCAGGGGAGCAAGGTTCAGGATATACCTTCCTCTTGCCGAGGGTGAACCCGAGGATATGAAAGCCCATACCCTGCTTCCGCCAAAAAGGGGATCAGAGACTATTCTGATTGCAGAAGACGATACTGATGTCAGGGCGCTTACCGGTGATGTCCTCAGGGAAGCGGGATATACTGTCATCGAGGCATCTGACGGGGAAGAAGCGTTAAGTCTGTTCAATAACAACAGTGACAATATAGATTTTGTCCTCCTTGATGTCATTATGCCGAAGAAAAGCGGCAAGGATGTATATAATGAAATAAAAAAGATACGTCCGGGGAGTAAAGTCCTCTTTATCAGCGGTTATGTCGCTGATACGTTAACACAGGATGAGATAGACAAGGAAAGACTCTATTTTATCTCCAAGGCAGCTGACCCTGATGACCTTCTGAGAAAGATCCGTCATATCCTGGATCTTAAAGACTGATCCTGTAATTAAACAGCAAAAGCTATGCAGTCTTTCACTCATCTTCTTCCAGCAAACCGGATATAATGGATTTGATCTGTTTTGCAAACTCATCGGGGTTGGAGCTTTTTATTAAATAACTTATGTTCTCCAGCTTTTCTATCTGGTCCTCAAGTTTTTCATCAGCATCTTCTACAGAGAAAAACAATACTACAGGCACTTTTTCTGCATTATTCTTTATTTCTACCGTCCTCATCGCCCGCACAGCAGTGAGGCCGCCCATTACAGGCATCTTTAGGGCTAAGATAACTATATCAGCCGGATGCTTTTCTGAAAGGAGTCTTGAATGGGTTGATATCAGTTCAAGACCATTTTCAAAGGAGATGATGCGGGCAGAAGGGTTATTCTCTCTGATTATATTTTCGATCATCTCCCTTGCGTCTTTTGAAGGATCTGCAATGAGAGCGCATCCTTCACTGACGTCAATTACAGGTTCTGCGGTTTCATGCAGCTCCTGTTCTGAAGGCTCCTGCTGAACGTGTTCTGGTTCCCCGATTTCCTGTCCCGGGTGTTTCTCTTCAGGGATCGGCGCTACCTCTGCCTGATGAACTTCAGGTAAAACAGGGATAGTTTTTGCTTCTTCTTGTGCCCGGACTTCAGGTTTCTTTTCAGGGACCGGGGGTTCGACTTTATCCTCTTCTTCTTTTTCATACTTCAGGAATTCAAGTTCCTCTAAATCCTTTGCAGAGGGTTCCTCTGCAGCAATTGTTGTCTCCTTTGCCTTGCGAACTTCAGGTTCAACAGGAGCAGCTGTTACTTCTTCTTTTGTCAGAGGTTCAGGCTTCTTTTGAGAGACTGGAGGTTCAGCTTTCCCCTTTTTTTCGGATTGTTCAGGGGTGCTGAACATCTTCCAGATTTCCACCGGATCAAGCTTGCCGGAAGAGGGCGGAGACGGAGGTTTTTCAGGTTCCTGAACTTCGGGTTCAATTACAGGGGTTTTTATCTCTGTGATTTCAGGGATTTCAGGCGCGAAAGAGGGCGTCAGAGGCTCCTCATGTGTCCGGACTTCAGCTTCAGCAGATTTCTTTTTTTCTCCAATGGGCTGGATGTCGAGCGTAAAGCCGCAATATACGCAAGTGAATTCGATTTTATCAGTCCTTTCAACAGCATTGAAAGGAACCTGTTCATTACAGCTTATGCAGTATTTGGTTTTCGCCATTATAAAATAATCAAAATAGCGCTCTTATGCCAGAAGGATGTCCTGCTCGTCGGATTCGCGTTCATCGATGAGAGGGAACCATTCGCCCTTCTGGGTCAATACAAATATCTTCTCCTTTTTGCACTTTGAGCACTTCCTGATCTCTGCAGACTGCAGTCCGAGTTCGGATAACTCAGATGTTATTCCGTGATGGGATATTGTCTCATATTTATGAATATGTTTCATCTTGTCCTCCTCCTTTTTAAGAGTACCTCAATTCAGATATTTTAACAATGTGTGGCGCAAAAGTTAAAAAAATAAAAAGCGCCAGGAATATCAGTAAGGCAACAGAAGCTGATTTATTTTTGAACGGGACTCGCCTATGCTGGTTACATAGATAGCAGGCCTGTCGACAACAGGACATTTTGCCTCGCATATTCCGCAGCCTATGCACAATTCAAGATCAACCCTCGGCTGCTGGACTGTTATCTCTTTTCCGTTTCTGTCTTTTACCTTTGCCGTATCAAACCATATGGCCTTCTTCGGGGTTGGACATACCTCCTCGCACACAATGCAGGGTATTGCATGTGCATGAGGCAGACATCTGCCTTTATCTATCATCGCAAGTCCGATCCTGATCTTTGACTTTTCTTTGAGGTCCAGTCTCTTTATTGCACCGGTAGGGCAGACCTGTCCGCAGAGGGTGCATCTGTATTCACAGTATCCTATTCTTGGAACAAGCAGAGGTGACCATATGCCTTCGAACCCGGCCTCAAAAAGTGTCGGCTGGAGTCCGTTTGTTATACAGACCTTCATGCACTCGCCGCATTTAACGCATCTTTTAAGGAACTCCTTTTCCTCAAGCGCGCCAGGCGGTCTGATTAATGATGGATTGGAATACCCTTGTTTGGAAACGGGTGTTGACCTCAAAAGAGGGACAGCAACAATACCGGAGAGCATAGAGACAATAACCCTCCTCCTTCCGAGGTCCATCGATGCATACCCCCCTTTAATTCCCTCCTTAGCAAGGGTGGACAGAGGGAGGTGAAATCCGAAGCTGACCGCATTCTGTGGGCATACATCATCGCAGTTCCAGCAGTAGTAGCATTCTGTGTCCTTCCATTCCTCTTTTTTGTCGGGTGAGGCATTGCCTTGACAGACCGATGCGCATGCTCCGCATGAAGTGCATCCTTCACTGACAGACCTTTTGAGGACCGAAAACCTCGATAATATACCGAGGAACGCTCCGAGTGGGCAGAGGTACCTGCACCAGAACCTTTTTTCAACAAGGTTCAGCCCGAGAATGAAAAGGAACAGAAAGCCGATGAAGGCGCCCTGAATATAAAACGGCTGCTGAAAAGAGAGAAGCCCTTTTTTCATCACTGAGTAAACGGACTCTGAGATATCCACTATGCCACGCATGTCTGAATTGTAGATGGCATCAAAAAATGTCCTTGTGCTGTAGTTGAAAAGAGGATTTATGCTTACTGAAAGGGATCTTATAAGTAGAGAAAGAGGGTCCATTATGCCGGCAAGCTGAAGACCGAAGACAGAAGATATAAGTAGAAATATAAGGATATAGTATTTCACCCTGAACCAGTCCCTGATCTGCATATCAGGCTTTTTTTTCAGCGAGCCCGTTATATTATTTAATGTCCCCAGAGGACAGATCCATCCGCAAAATACCCTCCCCAAAAGTACCGTGAGTATTATCATAAATATAGAAAGGTAAAACGCCTTTGCAGCGGAATGAGCCGACAGGATAGTGGTCGTTAATATAAGCGGATCAAAATCGAGGAAGATCTTCACAGGGTAGCCGAGTTCATCCATTCCCTTTGACTCTGTCTGTATGAAGAGGAAAAGGAATATGAGCAGGAATATGCCCTGTGATATTCTTCGGAGGTTTTTCATCCGTTTAAATGTTTATCTTTTTAATGTTGAGTTTTGAGATATCCATTGTGCCGAGACCCATTTTGTCAGCTATCCTTACATACCCGAGGTCGTTGCCTTTCATGCCGAAAAGGGTTGCACCGTAAGAGTCGATCGCAACCTGGTCGGTTCCGGCTATGACTGTATCAAGCTTTTTTACATCGGCAAGGTCCCCTCCTGAGGGCCCGTTTGCTGTCATTATCCTTACGGCATCGAGTATGGTAAGAACAGGTTTGATGACGAGCATAAGGTCTGCAAGGCTTTCATCGATCCTCTGGTGTATGCTGCTTCTCCTTCCGCCCATAATACCCATCCAGTTCTTCATCGACATTGTAAGCTTTGCAATGCTGTGATGCTTTGCAACAGGGATGTTTATTACCTTGTCGGCCTCGAATATCTCTGTATAAAGGGGCCATGATTTCAAAGCCTCGCCTTTAATGTTCATATCCCTGAATCTTCTTTCATCAACATATTTCAGTTCTACGCCTATGGGTTTAAGCGCCTTCTCGATCCCGCTCTGCACATAGCATCTGCGCGGGTCATTTACAGGGCTGTCAAAGACCTTCACCTTTTTGGCGCCGGCTTCAAAGCAGAGTTGTGCGACAGTCGCTACAACTTCCGGATTTGTGTTTGCAGCCTGCTCAGGAAGCCTGTCCCATGCGATATTGGGTTTTATTACGATAACATCACCGCGTGAAATGAATCTCTTTATACCGCCTATAGCATCAATAGCAGCCCTCGTGATCTTTGCAGGTGATGTGCCGTGTGCAACAACAAGGTCGGTTTTTTCAGCAGCCTCGATAGAACCAACAAGACTGTCGAGACCCTTTGGAATGGAAAGGCCAATGCCTGCAAGCGCTGCGATCTTTAACAATTCCCTGCGGTCCACGTGCACCTCCTTTTAAATTTTAACTCATTTATTCATGAATATATTAACAATATTACAGAAACAAGGAGGGAATAGTCTTTGAGCGGTTTATTACCTGTCCAGGCTAAAAGGCAGAATGCCTCATAAACACAATAAACCCCGCATGAACAGAACTGCGGGACAGGTCGACATGATAATTGAGACTGCACCTCTCATGTTGATGATTATTGCGTTCAAGAGCACGCTTGGACTTCTCCTTTTCGGGTATTGGAATCTTTTTTTACAAGGAGTCGTTATTGTGTTTATTCTCCATCCCGCCTTTTTAACCTACATTATCTGCGAATTTTAAACAAATTAAACCAGAATGAGGCGGGATATAGTATTCGAGCGGTTTCTTTTGCTGATATTCCGACAGTATGATTCTGTTAAATCAAGAGGCAAAAGCCTCGGAGCGCAGCGAGAATGAGCGAGGATACTATGTCTCGCCTCATTATCCGGGTTAGGATTATTCTGGACAGACATGGTATATGACATAAGGTATAATAAAAGCCAAAATAACATGGCAAGGTGAATAAATGCAGAAATACCAGCTTATAATATTATCCGGCTATCTCATAGTTCAGGGCATTGAATACATCCTGAAGTTTATCAATCTGGGACATATGAAAAAATATGGCATGGATATCCCGCAGGGGTTTGAGGGATATATCGATGAGGCAGTGCTTAAAAAAACACATGCCTATACAATCGAGCATAATACCCTCTCATTTATCGAGTCTCTGTTCGGCAATGTCATCCTTCTGGTTTTTCTGTTCGGGGGCCTGTTGAATATCTATAACTCATGGGTAGTATCTCTGAATCTGCCATTTGTTCTGCAAGGCATAATATTTTTCCTTCTGCTTAGTTATACAAGCTCGTTTCTTTCGATACCGTTCAGCCTCTACAGCACCTTTAAGTTGGAGAATAAATATGGTTTCAATACAATGACCTTAAAACTCTGGGTCGCTGACCTGTTGAAATCTACACTCATCTCTACCATTCTTATGGGGATCATACTCCTCGGCGGGTTTTGGATTATAGAGTCAAGCCCTGATTACTGGTGGGTTTATGTCTGGGGATTTTTCTTCATATTCAGCATCTTTATGATGTATGTTTCTCCTTATATAATCGAGCCCCTTTTTAATAAATTCACGCCGCTTGAAGGAGGCGAGTTCGAGGACAGGATCAGGGAGATGATGAAGAAGGCTGGCATAAGGGTCAGCAGGGTATTTACGATGGACGCATCAAAGAGGAGCAAGCATACGAATGCATATTTTACCGGTATAGGGAAGGTGAAAAGGATCGTGCTATTCGATACGCTGATTCAGAAGATGGACCAAAACGAGATCCTTGCCGTGCTTGCACACGAGGTCGGGCACTGGAAGAAAAAGCATGTCATAAAAATGATCGCCGTATTTGAGATGCTTTCCTTTGTTGGGGCTTACATTTCATTCAGGATGCTCAAAACAGATTTTCTCATTGATATCTTTAATATCCGGGACGGGTCATTCTTTGCAAAGCTGATCTTGCTCGGTTTTATCTTCGGCATTGTCTCCTTCCCCTTTACACCTCTGTTCAGTTACTTTTCAAGAAGGCATGAAAACGAGGCAGACAGGTTCGCTGTTGAACTCGCAGAAAAGCCTGAAAGCCTTGCGACCTCTCTTATAAAACTTTCGAAGGACAACCTCTCAAACCTCCATCCCCATCCATTGTTTGCAAAGATTTATTATTCCCACCCCCCTGTTGTCGCAAGGGTAAAAAAGATATATGAAATGGCAAAGGGATTATGACGAAAATGAAGGCGTGGAAACTTAGCCCACATTATTATTGATAAACTCAAAGGCAGTATATAGTATCAGAGCGGTTTTTTTTGCCGATAGTCCGACAGCATGTATGTAATAGTCAAGAGGCAAAAACCTCCCGACATGCGTCGGGATCTGATCAGGACGAGAATGAGCGAGATACTATATACTGCCTGAATAAGAGAAAAGTAAGTAATAAAGTGGGTCAAGAATGAGTCAAATAGAGTTGCCGTTTAACTTCAGAAAATCCTGATAAGATTATGTAATTTACTCCACTGTTATTCTTATGGAATCTCCCGTGTTGTTCGGCCCAACGGCGGTAATGTTGTGTCTCCCCCTTTCAAGGCTCCACCAGGTATTGTAAGGCGGGCCGGTCCTTGCATAATGCTTGCCGTCTATAAACCAGTCCACATAGCTTAAAGATGCCGATGATACGGATTCGAATCTGATAGCCTGCCTCCCGTCATCATCCATCAAAAAACTGTCTTCAGGGAGAGGATATGTAATGCGCACACTATCTGACCCCAAAAAATCCTGCCCATCTATCTCACCCTGGTTTCCTATGGTAAGGTGATCGTTGTCGTGCAAACTTTCCCGAATCTTAAAAGAAGGTTTATCTTTATTTTCAGGTCCTCTGACCCTTATGCCCTTAAGGCCATCGTATTGATCTATATCCTGCTTCCCCTCGTCAAATACCTCTTCGAGATCCCTTGGAAAGCCCTTTAGCCTGTAACTGCCTAACGGCAGCCTTGATGCCTTGTCATAAACCCATCCTGCATAGTTTGCAGGCAGCTCGTGAAAATATCTTTCTTTCTGGTGCAATGTGCAGGCCTCTTTCGGTCCAGTGCCCTTTATGAAAAGCTCCTTTGTTATATAATTGCATGAAGGCCCCGGGCTCATACCTGATATACCGCAGACATCTGCTGAAACGACATTCTCAGGAACTGCATATGCCGATAGAGGAGAATTACCGTGAAGAAGATAGACGATATCGTTTAGTATAGGACCAGCTCCCCATGCGCCGGTTATTTTCGATGTAGGCTTGCCGTCAAAATCCCCTACCCAGACCCCTACCGTATACTCAGGTGTATAGCCGACTGCCCAGCCGTCGCGGTATTTTGTGCTTGTGCCTGTCTTTAAGGACACCCTGAAGGGGAAGTCCAGTTCACGCACACCGCCAAAGGTAAGTATCCTTGCAGAAGGGTCAGAGAGGATATCTGTAATAATGTAAGCGGTTTCCTCTGAAAAGATGCGCTCTCCCTGTGAGTCCTCTTCATCGAGCGTATATCTGAGGGGTTTGTAGATCCCTTTGTTTGCAAGCATTGCATAGGCAGCTGCAAGTTCCTCAAGGCTTACCTCCATATTGCCTATAACAAGGCCGAGACCGTAATGTTCTGCCCCTTCATCTGGCCCTTCCTCACGACGATTTATTAGGTTCAGCCGCTTAAGAAGTTCATACATGGGTTTGAGTTCAAGGGACTCGAGCATCCTTACTGCAGAGATATTGAGTGAATTTCCGAGCGCTGCGCGCAGGGTAACAGGGCCGTATTCCTTCTTGTCAAAATTATCAGGAGAGTAATCTCCGAAAGGGGTTTTGTACCTTCTCAGGATATCTTCAAGAAGGGAGGAAGCAGTATAGCCCTGCTCAAGCGCATTGGCGTAAAGAAACGGTTTAATTGTAGAGCCCGCAGAGCGAAGCGCGGTGACACCGTTATTATATCCTTTATCTTCCGGTGAATATGAGAAAGAACCTGCAAAGGCAAGCACCTCCATAGTCGGGTTATGGATTACTATGGATGCGGCCTGCGTGCCCCCCCTTGAACTGGTCCTTCCGCGATGGGACTTGAGTATCTCCTCCACAGCTTTCTGGATGTTTGTGTCTATGGTCGTATGTTTTATTGACCGGCATACCCTGTCCCTTTCTTTAAGCATCTCTGTCAGGTGAGGGGCAGAGTTAGGGAAACTTCCTTTTTCATTAAAGCTTATTTCATATCCCAATGCCTCCTTCAGCTCTTCTTCTGAAATGTAGCCCTCTTTAGCCATCTCTGAAAGCACCCTGTCTTTTCTTTTAAAAAGGAGGTCCCTGTTTTTTCTATACGGGTTATAGAAACTCGGGGCCTTGGGCAAAGAGGCAAGGACTGCGGCCTCAGCAGTAGTAAGCTCCATCACGTCCTTGCCGAAATAGACCCTGGATGCGAGTTCTATACCGACTATGTTATTTCCCATAGGCACACGGTTGAGGTACTGTTCAAGTATATCGTTTTTATCGAGAGTATTTTCGAGCCTGATGCTCCTGAAGATCTCAGTGATCTTGTTTTTGAACGTGCGTTTGCGGGGATATATAAGGCGTACTGTCTGCTGGGATATTGTGGATGCGCCGGAGACTACCCTGCCGTTTGCGATATTGTCTTTCAACGCCCTTAATATAGCTGCGATGTCGAAACCTCCATGTTCATAGAACCTTTTGTCTTCTATGGAGATGAACGCTTTTTTCACTACATCGGGTATATCGTCTTTGCCGATGTATATCCGCCTTTCGCCTTTTTCGTCCGGCATGAATCGGAGAAGCCGGCCATTCCTGTCGAGGAATACGCAGTTTTCAGGCAGGGCAAGGTCTTCAGCAGAGAACTCTCCGCCCGAGGCAAAAGAAGGGGAACAGAGGGAAAGGAGAGCGCTTATGATTAAAAAAAGATTTATAGCAGTAATTGTACTGAGATTGAATTTGATTTGTTTTGAAAATCTCCTCTCACCCCTCTTTGTCAAAGAGGGGGATATGCTATTCAACCCCCTCTTCATAGATGGAAGTTCACCTCCCTTTGACAAAGGGAGCCTGCCTGTCCGGTAGGCAGGGTTAGGAGGGATTTTATGAGAAATGTAGTTATTATGTCCTTTCTCATATTTTCCTTTTACTTTATCCTTTCTTCTCTTCCCTGTATGACAAACCTGTCCATCGGCGTAAAAGAAGCCATATCAGGCTGGTACATAAGCTGGACCTTTGTGGAAGGCATGACGAAACTGCCTTCGCATACCGCCCTTGCATAATAAGAATACTGATAGCGGCCTCCCCACGATCGGTCTTTGAAGGCCAGGACCCTGTCGTCTCTCATTTCAAAATGGTTTGGAGTGAACCTGTATGCTCCTGTCTCAGAATCCCATTCATCCCAATAATAATCTTCCCTGCCGCCGGAATCTGTTTTGGGCACTGCCTCCTCTGTTTTTATCGCAGTGTTTATAGCAACAAGTCCCGCGGGTAGCGGGTCGTCCACAACAATATAGTTATATTGCTGATGGTCGTCGGTTTCGATGTTTATCCTGACCTTGACCACATCTCCCACCCTGATCTCTTTTGAACCGTCCATATTCTCTATGGTCTTATATATCTTGAATCCCTTTGAGTATCCTTTTTCAGCCAGGTCAGTGCGGGGAAAGGTCAGGCTGAGCATGTATATAAGGTCTGCGCCCGTATCCGATGCGATGTTTATGATGGGTTTTTTAAGAAAAGATGCGGAATCGAGCTGATAGTAATAAGTGTCCTTTGGATTTAGATTTATGGTTGTCCCCTGTAATCCTTCCTGGCGCAGTGTGACCTTTATCTGTTTACCTGTAAAGTTCGCGCCTTTAAAATACTCTGCAAGGGCAACGAGAGACCAGCCGGTGTCGCTTGTCGATGTCCAGATTCCTTCCCTGTTCATCCCGCCGAGGAGTTCTTTTGCAAGCCTGCCGGATACGGCCTCTTCTTTAAGGATAGCGGTGCTTGCAAGGAGTGCAACAGCAGGTTCGCGGTAGTATGCATGGAAGGAATACGACCTGCCCCTTTCCCGACCCTTTTCAATGACATCTCTCGTCTTTTCCTTAAGATCCTTCTCAGGGAGGTAATTTGTCGCCTTTGCAGCAAGGAGTGTCATGAGAGCAGCCTCTTTTGACATGGAGTTTATATTCCTGTATGCATCCCTGAAGACTGCAGCGTCAAGCTGGCTGTTAACAGCCAACAGATAAACAGCATAGCCTTTGAATGTATCATCGTTTTTACCAAGCTCGGTCATGGTTTTAAGCAGATAATCCATAGCGCTTTTCATCCTCTCAGGAGGCACCTCGAACCCTGCCTGCTTTGCGCGTGTCAGTGCAGATGCCGCATATATAGTGCCCCACATCTCGGGCTGCACATTTCCCGGCCAATAGGCGAACCCGCCGCTGCTTGTCTGCATCGAAAGCAGCCTGTCTACGCCCGGCTTGAGGAATTTATCGGTCTCTGCAACAGTGATATCACCTATAAGGCCGTCCTTTATCAGTTCCCTCAAGGCTGCAAGCGGCATTACCCCTGAACTTGTCTGTTCTATGCACCCATAAGGGTAATGAAGCAGGTATCTCAGCCCTTTGGTCATCTTTATAAATGGAGAACCGGTTATAGCAAGGAGGGCATTTACATCTTCAGGGTGAAGGCCTTTCCAGTTTATCTGTGAAAGGTATTCCGGGAATTTATATGTAATCTCTGCCTTATCTTTTGTATTGCCGAATACCACATCGTTCCAGAGAACATGGCCTGACCTGACAGGCACTTTTATCTCGACACTGTCTTTTCTTTCCCCGAATTCTCCTCCAAAAAGCAGGTCTGCTGTCCCGGGCCTCAGGGCCTCGCCGTTTACGGAAATGAGCGTCCTGTCAAGGGCCTTCATCTCAAAGGTCTTATCTTTTGAGGCGAGGTTTAAAAGCTCATCTTTGCCAAGATCGAATCTGCCTGTGCCCTCTGTCTTTGTCTTATTAAAGGCAGATACAAAAAATCTGAACTTATCTCCTTTTGTGAAAAACCTCGGCAAGCCCGGCTCGATATAAAAATCCTTTACAGCGAGAAGCCCGCGCTCGGATGAGGCGAACCTGCTTCCCTTATCGCAGGCCACAGCATAAACCCTGTAGTTTGTCATCGAGTCTGGCAGTTTGAAGCTTGCCTCGGCATGTCCGTCCTTGTCGGTTTTTAAGGCCGGCGTAAAATAGGCAACGGGTCTGAAGTCTTTTCTGAGCTTGCTGAAGGATACCTCTCTTCCGCCATCACCGCCATCACCGCCAGTAAGGCGCTCGTTTCTGATATAGCCATAAGGGGTCTGTTTGAGAAGTTCTGTGCGGAGCTCGCCGGTGAAAACGGAAAGCGGTAATGAGAACCTTGAAAGTTCATCGAGCAAAGGGGTCTTGAACCTTGTAAGAGCAAGCACGCTTTCGTCCACAACGCACAGCGCCACTTCCGTCTCAACTCCCTTCCCTGACTTGTCTGTTGAGGCGATCTTGAGTCTGACGTCGGCCCCCGGCTCAAATTTCAGCTCGGGGTCTTCCTCATTTACCTTTATTTTTAAATCCCCGGTTTCTCTCTTTATGTCCACATTTACAACTCCGAAAAGGAAATCCGGGGCCTTATCGTCAAACTGCGCATTATACATCGGGAAGTCTTTCCTTGAAACAGTGCCGAGGAATGAGATATAGATGTTCGGTTCGTGTTTGCTCTCCACAGGGATGTCTATAAACTTTTTAGCGGTTACAGGGCCGAGGTTCCGGTATTCGAGTATCCCTTTTCTTTCTATTGTCATAAGCACCGATGAAAGCTGTTTATGGGGGTATATAAGGACTTTTATTTTTTCGCCGGGCGAATACTCTTTCCTCTCTGTTGATACGGAAAGGCGCTCGAAGTTCCTGCGCCTGTCTCTGTACCCATGACGGTAATAATGCCCCTCGACATTGTACATGGTGCTTGACGAGTATTCTCTGTTGTCACTACCCTTATATGTAATTTTAAGAAGATATGTTCCGCCGTTTGCAAAGTCGAAATCAAAGACGGCCTCGGACTTCCTTATCCTGATTGTAGAGGAGTGGTCTTTTCTGTATACCCTTTTGTCTTCCCAGTAGATCGAGCCCTGTTCGTTGCGTTTTCTGACATATACCCAGTCTTCCCTCAGGACATCGAACTTAAGGTCGCCGCTTTCGATGCGCTTGCCTGCCTTGTCTATGACAATAGCCTTAAGCACCTGCATATCACCTGATCTGACAAATGGCTCGTGGCTGCTTAAGCCGACTTTATAATCGGGTTCCTCCTGATATGTCGAGGCATCGGTCGAAGCCCTGCCGTCGAAGTCCACGACAGTGGCTGACACTTCAATACTGTAAAGCCCGGAGACCACCTCCCTGCTTAAGGGTAATGTAACTGACAATCTCCCCTTTTCATCGAGCATGGATTCGCCGCTTTCGATTATGTCTATCGGCTCTTCTATGATGCTTCCGAAGGTATAGTTTTTGTAATCCTTATATCTGAAATCCGTGCCGCGCAAAGAGGCCTTCCACCTGACCTTGCCGTTTTTGACAGGGCCTCCGGCATAGTATATCCCCGAGATGTTACATACGAGTAGGTCTATCTCTTTAGTGATATTCACAAAGCTTTCATCAGTCTTTTTTTCCCTCTTGAACCCGAGTTCCACGAAATGCCTGGGCGCCTTGAACTCCTGCACCTCAAAGGTCGTAACCGCCACTCCATCTTCCGGCCGGGTTCTTTCGGAGGGATCGTAGCCCTCTTCGTCATCATACTCCCTGTCAGGGGTTATAACCCCTGAAGGTCTTTGGTCATTGGAATACTTCATCCTGACCGTATATGTCCCGAGGGGGAAGAAAGGTTTTATATCGAGGGAATCGTTTACCGTGCCGAATTTTGACAAAGGCAGCTCCGAAGAATATACCTCTTCGCCTCTGGAGTTCATTATTGTAATCACAGGGTTTTGTTTTAAAGGAGGCTTTATCGAGCCGTCTTTGTACTCTCTGACTACCCCTTTAAAAAAAACCTTTTCTCCCGGCCTGTAAATGCCTCTTTCAGTAAATATCTGACCTTTGGACATGCTCGTTCTGTCTTTGACAGACTGTATCTGGTTTATCCAGTCGGGCCTGATGTTGCCGCCTTCGTTTATTTCTATATATGTGCTGTCTGAAGAAGATCCGGCAGCGATGAACTCGATATTTTTTACGGGTATTGAAGAAGGATCGAGCTTTTTGTTCTGCTTCAAGGAAAAGCGCACCCTCTTATCCTTGCTTCTTACAAACAGGACTCCCTTTTCGTCTGTCTTTCCAAGAGGGATTATTTCCGAATCTTTTGATATGGCAGCTATGGATACATCCTGAACGGGTTTGCCGCTGCTGATGGACGTGACCCACATGAGCAGAGAAGTTCTTGAGAGTTTATATGTAATCGCCAGATCAGTAATCCTGTAAAGTCTTATGGGAGTCCCGGCCTTCTCCGCACCTTTATTGCTTTTAAGCTGAATAATCTCTATCGCGCCTTTTTCTTTGTCCTTCCTGAAGCTAAGGGGGATAGAAAACTCCTGGGTTTTATTCCGGGCCTTTCCCGGGAAAAACATCTGTGAGTCTATAGAAGGCGGCTCCAGAAAATTGCCGAGTTCCTGAACTGCATCCGGTATCTTCATTATCTCCTCGTATCTTTTATCGATGAGGTCCTTTAATTTTTCGAAGGAGATGGCGGTCTGCGAAGGAGTCCCGGGATGAGTAACCGCCCGGAAAGGGGCAGCCACACCTGCCTGAACGGGCTGCACAGTTGCTTTTCCAGCCTGTTCCTTAATTTCTTTTGTAACTTCCGGAACAAGGAGTGGTGAAATCTTCAGACCCTGAAAGAGCAGTTCGTCCACATTCGTCACCTTTATATGGAGCATCTGCCTGCTGTCCCTTTCGATGACAGTGTCGGGGTCTATAAACTGGATCCTTGACTCAAGGTCCGGCACCTTATACGTATTTATCGTCTTTACATATTTATATCCCTTGCATTCAACACCCTCCGGGATCGATATGGTATATTCCTGTCCGTGCCTGAACTGCCCCCTTAAAAAGACCACTTTGTCCTGGAACTGGGTGCTGTTCCAGTCAAGCTGAACAGGCGGGAATATCCTGAGCTTATTTTTCAGGTTGTCCATATAACAGGCTTCGGTAAAGGTTATTTTCATAATCTCGGGGACGGCGCCCGGCCCGATGCCGGATATGGTGAAGGTCTTTGGGGGAGGCGTTGTTGTGGCAGGCGCATTAGAAGAGGGTGTTTTTGCTGGTTGCGTCTTTTCCTTTGCCTCTTCCTTTTTTGGCGGGAAAAGCCAGTCCAGAAATCCTGCATGGCTTTTAATTGGCAAGGCTATTGTGAAGAAAAATAAGACTGCGATTAAACCTGTTAAAAAGAATAAAAAACTTCTGCCATTACTTCCGTGTTTCAGCGATCTCATATATTCCCTCCATCCCGGATTTTGAAAATATTTATCGGAAAATGTTAGTTACTAAGGGTCTCATAACTGAAAAGAGATTATTCAGAAAATCTCCCCTCGCCCCTCTTTGCCTAAGAGGGGTTTTATCCCTCCCTTTGTAAAAGGGAGCCTGCCTGTCCGGTAGGCAGGGTTAGGAGAGATTTTATAAATAAATCTCGGTGTAATTATGACACTGTTAATAGTTTGAAAGAATTATCCTATATAACAGATCTGATTGCAAGATTTTCCTGTTCCCAAATCCCGACATAGAAACTTGTCATTGCGAACGAAGTGAAACAATCTCGTATTCCAGCGCTTAGATTGCCAGCGTACCCTCTGGTTACTCCCATGAAAGTCCCCTCTAAAAAGAGGGGTGCAGGGGTGTGTTGTATTTTTGTCTTAAACTCCCCGCCTATTTTAGGAGGGGTGGCAGCAGGCCGGGGTGGTAAGTGGAAAATAAAATCCATTTTATCAGACCAACCACCCCTACCCCTCCTTTTCTCCTCAGCGAATCCGCCTGAGTGCGGAAACAAAGGAGGGGAGTTAAAACAACCCCCTTCACCCCCTTTTCTAAGGGGGAATAAACACACCCCTCTGTCCCCTCTTGATAGAGGGGATGAAAAGCTTAGTGCAATTTTACGGCAAAATAGGAAGATACTGTTGTTTACATATTTCCTTAACTTAACACATATGGGACAAAGGGGTGGGTTGTCTCTCAAGTGAGGTGTAGAGGTGGGTTGTTCTAAAGTCATAAAGTCACCCGTGACTGAATGGTTGCTTTTTGTGCTCACTTTTTTGATTGCCTGAATTGCCTTTGTTTATGTATAGTTATTTTATAGTAGGGGTAAGGCAATTGCTGAGATTGCCGATATCAGGGCAATTCCAGTCAATCAGCAGTTGCAGATCAATAAAACCTTAGTCGAAGTTTGCAGCAAAAGACAGAAACTTAAATGTTATGCGAAAGAACAAACCATATGAGATTTGTTATAATTTGATCAAATACTTTTGAAAGGTGGTGATTGAATGGATTTACTCAAAGAAGCAACCATTGAAACTATAAAGCGGCTCCCTGACGGATGTTCTGTAGAAGACATAATGTATGAAATTAATTTTGTTGCTCAAGTTCTTGAAGGTCTAAGAGACGCAGAAGCAGGAAAATTATTATCTACTGAGCAACTTCTCGAAAGAATCGAACAATGGGGAAAATAAAATGGACTGAAAAGGCAAGTAGCCATTTACAGGCAATTCATGATTATATTGCAAAAGATTCAAAAACCTATGCCACAAGATTCATAATATCCCTTGTCAAATCGACAACAAAGCTTGAATTAGTTCCTCGTTGTGGACGTCTTGTGCCAGAGTTTGAATCTTACGGATTGCGAGAAGTCATTTATCAGAATTACAGGATCGTTTATCGGATTAACGAAAATAATGAAATAGTCGAAATTCTTGCTGTAATTCATTGTGCTCGTGATTTTAAATCAACATTCTGTCAGGAATGGGAATTAAATTGAAAGGGATATCGCCTGTTCCTTCATCTAACAATAGGCCACATCCAATTTGCTATTGCAAACAAAGATAAGATTAAATAAGAATGACTTTAGGGTTAGAAAAGTGAACAAAAGGGGTTTTAAGGAGAAGTAAAACCCGAAATTACGGATCACAATTTCAATGAGAGAGAAGGGACTTTTTAATAATGACTTTTTCTACAGACTTGTTAGCCAAAGGAGAAACCTAATTTTGAAAAAGCACAGAACATGGCACAATGTGCTCCGCTGCTGTATGAAGAGGCAAAATTCAGATTATATTAAACGGTACTACGATAAATGGCGGGTGGAGAAAGGGCTGCCGTTGCATCGATGTGATAATAAAGATTGCATATATTATAAACAGAAACTTTTCTGGCTTGGCAAACCGCTTCCCGTCATTCTTGATCATGTTAATGGAAATAATAGTGACAATACTCCAGGGAACCTGCGTTATCTTTGTCCGAACTGTGATTCTATGTTATCTGAGACTCGTGGCGGTGCTAACAAGGGCCGGATAACTCGATACAATGATAACAATTATTTAATCTCAAAACGAGAAGGTACTAAGCATTACTATCTTTACGGATCTGGGGGAGCTGTTGCAGGGGGCTCAGCTGAGATTTCATTCAGCAAAGTCAAAAATGATGGCGACACCTCAGCCGAATCAGACTCTACACTTGATTCCGCTAAGTTCCTCAAGTGAGAGAGCCGGAACTCCAGTCCTTCGCTTCGCTCAGGGAGAACCACGAGTTCAAAAAAACAAGAAAGTAAAAAGTATTCCGCCCTTGCCATGGCACAAGCAGGACTAGAAATTTTCAAAACTTACTCTGCCTGGACCGGCAGGCATCACAATATTGTCGTTTCTGCCCCACGGGAAAGCCTGGGATCCATCAGACATTAAGGGTAACTCCAGCTATGGAAACCATGTTTCAGAAATCCATTGCCTTGACAGGATCTCCACTAAATGCTAATGTACAACATCACAAAAGCTGTAACAGGATGAAAACTACGTCAGTGTAATCCCCCGGAATACCCCGCGTCTTTTTCCCCAAACAGAATAAAAAGGAGTTTTATGGAATTTGAGAATTTTCAGTTGCACCCCCTTGTTGCGTCCGGGGTAAAGGCCGCAGGGTATAATGCCCCTACACCTGTCCAGGTGCAGGCGATCCCGCCTGTCCTCCATGGCCGTGACGTAATGGGACTGGCGCAGACCGGCACCGGCAAGACCGCTGCCTTTGCGCTGCCGATCCTGCACCGGCTGATGCAGGGAGGGAGACGGCACGTCCGCGCCCTCGTTATCGCCCCGACCCGCGAACTTGCGGAACAGATCCACGAGGCAATTACCGGCCTTGGACAAAAAACCGGCCTCCGAAGCGTAACCGTCTACGGCGGTGTGGCCATGAATCCGCAGGTCGAAAAACTGCGGCGCGGAGTTGAGATCGTTGTTGCCTGCCCCGGCAGGCTCCTCGATCATATCGAGCATAAGACAGTAGACCTCTCCAGGATCGAGGTGCTTGTGCTTGACGAGGCAGACCATATGTTCGACATGGGTTTCCTGCCTGATATCAGGAGGATACTGAGCCATCTCCCCCGGAAGAGACAGACCCTGCTGTTTTCTGCCACTATGCCGGAAGAGATCCGGCGCCTTGCCAGAGACGTGATGAGCGCTCCGGTCACAGTCCAGGTCGGCACAACCGCCCCGGCGGTCACAGTCAGCCACGCGCTCTACCCGGTCAGCCAGCACCTTAAGACGCCGCTGCTGATAGACCTTCTTCGCCGCACAGACACCGGGTCCGTACTAATCTTCACCCGCACCAAGCATAGGGCCAAGAGGCTTGGCGAGCAACTGGTAAAAAACGGTTACAGGGCAGCCTCGCTGCAGGGCAACCTCTCGCAGGCGAGGCGGCAGGCTGCCATGAAAGGCTTCCGCAACGGTACGTTCCAGGTCATGGTGGCGACCGATATCGCGGCCCGCGGCATTGATGTGACCCAGGTATCTCACGTAATCAACTACGACATACCCGACACAACCGACGCCTATATCCACCGCATCGGACGGACCGGCCGCGCAGCACGCAGCGGCGATGCGTATACCCTGGTGACCGGTGAGGACTCGGACATGGTGCGCGCTATAGAGAGAATTCTCGGCAGTCCGATCGAGCGGCGCAGGATGGACGGATTCGACTACAGCGCTCCTGCTCCGAGACAGGCCATGGAATTCAGCCGGCCTCCACGCCCTTTCATACAGCCACACAGGAAAGGCGGTCAGAAAAAGGCAGGCGGGACAGCGCGGTCGCTACGGGCGACTTTTCGCTGATGCTGCGAGAAGCGCGCAAGTTTCAGGGCAGCAGAAGAGATTAACCCGGATAATTCATAAACTATAATAATAACGAAAGGACATAGTATTTTCGCTCATTCTCGGTCTTCGATCCCGAAAGCTTTCGGGAAATTTGCCCTCATTATTTATCAAAATACATACTGTCTGAATATCGGGCAAATAAAACCGCTCAAACACTATATCCTTTCGGCATTCAGGAAAATTAATTAGGTAGATTAAACAAGTATCTTTTTTACGCGACCTATTTCTCCGCTTTCCAGACGGACTTTGATACCATGCGGATGCGCAGGTGAATTGGTCAAAATATCCCTTACAATTCCTTCAGTAAGTTTCCCTGTCTGCTGGTCTTTTTTCAACACGATTGAAACACGCAATCCGCGTTTTATATCCGCGCGTCTGGTCCCATCCATAAAGTGCTCTCCTGTGAGTTATTCCTTGATTCCACCGTCTTGTTTGTTTTTTCTGCTGCCCTCGGAAATAATCGGGGAATTTCCCTTTTTTTACTTTGCCGGGTGAAAAGATCTCGGAACTGAACCAAAAGGGACTTACCGTAATAATACCCTCACCAACAGCTCGACCGCAACCCCGAGATATTTCTGCACATCGAGCGAAGGGCCGAGCAACTGTACCTGCCCCGCCCTGGTGATGAGTCGGTCGTCAAAGCGCGCCTGAGGAGAGCGGCGCCGTATTTCGGCGAGCAGCGCAGTGAAATTGGCTGTCCTGGAAGGCTGAAGGGCTGGTCCGAGGGAACTATAGTCCAGCACCCCTTCCCGAAATACAAGCGGTGGGACCCCTTCGGCATAGACATAAAAAAAACCCTCCCGTTCTTCTGTTATCTTCTGCCCGGTGGTCTTCACGGTTTTGGATATTATCAGCCCGCCTGTGAGAACAGCTTTTCCCATATCGAACTTCTTCTCTTTCGTGGTCACGGTGGATGTTTCCTGTTTAATGCCTGTGCCCCGGATTATCAGAAAGATCGTCCGATAATCAACGGCGAGCGTCTCCTGCTTTTGTGACTCCGCATGGAGCGTATGGTCATTGAATCTGAACGTCCGCACAGGGAATTCCTTTTGGGCGCTCGCGATCTCTACATCCGAGATCATGACCGCAGTGAGTCCGGAGGCTTCGAGTTTGCGTCTGACCTCATCTGCTGCAGTACGCTCTCCGAAGGTGGCGACCACGAGGGGCCCGCTCCCTGAAACCCGCAGGCGAACGCCTGCTTCATAGGAGGTGATTCCCAGGGCAGATGCCAGCGCCGGTGCTAAAGCTGACCTGTCTTCAGGGAGATTATGGATCGCAAGGAAGAACATTATTTCTATTATAAGGAAGGCGATCTATCATGTCGATGTCTCCGGCATCTGCTTTGATATCGAGTTTGGAAAAAGCCGTTTCCCTTTCCCTTTTCATTGATAAAAATTCAATTTTGTTTTATAGTAAAAAGTTTTTAAAAAATGGTTGCTGAAAATTATCTTCTTATAGGTGTTTTTTGTCTTCTTTCAGGAGCTGTCATCTCGCTGATTCCCTTCCTGAAAGAAAAAAACTACAGCTATATCCTCTCAACCCTTGGCGCTATCAGCCTTGCTCTTTTTGGTCTATATATAATATTTGGTCTTCCTGTTCAGACCTCTTCTTTCCCTATATCATCTATTCTTGAATTTTCACTGAGAGGGGATGCGCTTGCCGGCTTCTTCATGCTAGTTATCTCACTCCTCACATTTTCCGTATCGATATATTCAATCGGTTATACAAGGGATATTGCCGGCAAGGGCCTCATGGGATTTTTATTTAACTTATTCATACTCAGCATGTACGCTGTGATCCTGTCAGGCAATATAGTCACATTTCTGATATCGTGGGAGACGATGTCTGTAGTCTCTTATTTCCTTGTAACATTCGACAGAAAAGAGAAATCGGCAAAGGCCGGGCTTGTTTATGCGGTTATGACCCATCTGGGAACTGCCTTTATAATAGCGCTCTTTTTGATACTTTATAACTTTACCGGTCATATGGATTTTACAGGGATAAAGGCAGCATCGGCAGGCCTTCCGGATGAGATCAAGGCAGTAGTCTTTATATTCTCGATAATAGGTTTTGGCACAAAGGCCGGCATCGTGCCCCTGCATACATGGCTTCCAAAGGCGCACCCTGCTGCGCCATCGAATATTTCATCCCTGATGTCAGGGGTGATGATAAAAACCGGTATCTATGGTTTTGTAAGGATTGCAATGGATGTATTAGGACAGGGACCTGAATGGTGGGGTATCACGGTCATAATAATCGGAGCGGTCTCATCGGTTTTAGGCGTATTATATGCCCTTATGGAACATGATTTAAAAAGGCTCCTTGCATATCACAGCGTCGAAAATATCGGTATCATTTTGCTCGGCATCGGCGGCTCCATGATGTTTAAAAGCCACGGTCTTTATAACCTCTCTGCCATTGCCCTTATTGCGGGTCTTTACCATACATTGAACCATGCCTTGTTTAAAGGATTGCTCTTTCTCGGCGCCGGCTCTGTGATGCATGCAACTCATACAAAGAACATGGAAGACATGGGCGGGCTGATAAAGAAGATGCCTTATACAGGATTGTTTTTTCTGATCGGTTCTGTCTCGATCTGCGCGCTTCCCCCGTTTAACGGTTTTATGAGCGAATGGTTGACATATCAGTCTCTGATCCTCGGGTTTAAGTCCCCGTCCATAACATCGAAGATAATCTCACCGCTTGGAGGGGCTGCGCTTGCACTGACAGGGGCGCTTGCTGCGGCCTGTTTCGTAAAGGCCTTCGGCATATCTTTCCTCGGGATGCCGAGGAGCCGTCATGCTGAATCCGCAAAGGAATCCTCCATATCGATGCTGGCAGGAATGGCTGTCCTTGCATTATTATGCCTTGTATTCGGGATATTCCCGAGTATTGTGCTGATGCTCCTTTCACCGGCTGTCTTTAACATTACAGGTTCCCATGGGGTATCAACAGAAAATGTCTTTATATATGTAAGCGAAATATTTTCGACAACTTCACCTGCTGCGATACTCATTACCATGCTTGTCATGTCGGCAGCAACCGGGATATTTATATTTACAGCCGGTGGAAAAAGAAAGATAACATATGGTGATTCATGGGATTGCGGGATGACCTCTCTGACTTCAAGGATGCAGTATTCGGCAACTGCATTCACAAAGCCGATAAGGTTGATCTTCAAACGGATATACCTGCCGACAAGGGAACTGAAGGTCTCCTATTTAATAAAACCTTTCTTCGTAAAATCTATAAAATACAGTGCGGAAATTACCCCGTTCTTTGAAAAATACTTTTATCAGCCTGTTATTGATTCAATACACAAAGCTGCAGGCAGGATAAGACTGCTTCAGTCAGGCAGCCTGCATTTATATCTTGGATATATACTGATAACTTTAATCTTACTTTTAATATTTGGAACGTAACCCCTCCTTACTCCTCCCCCTGCTAAGGGGAGGATGGGTGGGGTAGAGGTAAAAAAGTGGAATATTTTCAGTTCATAATAATTATCATATTTTCCCCCCTGATTCAGGGGATCATAAAAAAGCTCAAGGCGAATATGCAGGGCAGGGTTGGCCCGGGTGTATTTCAATCTTATCTTGATCTTG
>JAKAKQ010000012.1 GCA_021813425.1 Nitrospirota bacterium | reverse complement strand
TTCCGATCTTTTTTCAAATGCATCTTTATAATCAGCCACGGCAACAGGGGGAAAAACAAGACTCAAAGTTATGATAATAAAGGCATGTTTCATGAATATTTCCCCCAGATCGTTAAAACAATCCAGACAATCAGCACAATGAAAAATGTGACTCGAAGTAATGGCCTTTTCGTTATGTTGTCCTCTTCTTTCTTATCAAGGAACGGCCATATGAGAAAGATCCCTGCGAGGATCATCTGCAGGCTTATGCCGAGAAATTTGTTTGGCACCAGTTTGAGCATCTGATAAGGTGCGAGAAAATACCATTCGGGTTTTATATGGGCAGGGGTCTTCATCGGGTCTGCAGGTGTATTTGTATCCTCCGGCAAAAACAGAGCCGGCATAAACCCGATGATAAAGAACATTATGGCAAAGTATGCCATTGCCATCAGCATCTCCTTCTGTACAAAATATGGATAAAAGGGATGTCCTTTTAAATGGCTCTCATGCCTGTATCCGGTCCATGGTCTTTTTTCTTCACCGGATTCCCCGAAGGGCGGAGTTGAAATGCCAATGCGTCTGACCAGAAATATATGGAACCCTATAAGTGATACGACAAAAGGCGGCAGCAGCGCTACATGAAGGGCAAAGAACCTGTTCAGAGTTATGCCGGAGACATGCTCGCCGCCCCTTAAGACGCCGGCTGCAAAATCACCGACATATGGGAAGGCAGTAGGCATTGTAGTAACTATGGTTGTCGCCCAGTAACTCAGCTGGCTCCAGGGAAGCAGATAACCGCTGAGACAGAAGGTAAGAACGATGAACATCATAAATGCTCCTGCAAGCCATGTCATCTCCCTCGGCTTCTTGTAGCTTCCCATGAAAAAAACAGAAAACATATGGAGAAATACAACAGCGACCATAAGATTGCTGCCCACTACATGCATCATCCTGAAAAACCAGCCATAAGGGACCTTGTTCATGATATCTTGAACGCTCCTGAAGGCATGTTCCGAGTGAGGGACATAATAGAGGAGAAGGAAAAAGCCTGAAACCGCCTGTATCAGATATGCTGCCAGTGCAACAAAACCGAGGGTATAGAAGATATTGATATTCCGCGGGACCCTGTATTCTTTCAGCTGTGTCCTGACAAAATCATCAAGCCCTATCCTGATTTCTACCCAGCTTTTTATCTTATTCCACATGTCTTCACCCTATGATTATCTTTTCCCCCTCTACGCTTATCGGAAACTTTAGAAGAGGTTTCGGCGGCGGTCCTGACACAACATTCCCTTCGAGGTCGTATATCCCTGCATGACACGGACAGAAAAGCCTGCTCTTACCCTTTTCATATTCCACAAGACATCCAAGGTGTGTGCATACCTTTGAAAGCGCGATAAATCCCTTGCCTGAGCGGTTAATGACGATTGCAGGCGTGTTGTTAAAGATTATCTCTTTTGCCTCGCCCACCGGGACGTCCTTTTTAAGGATGGATATCCTCTGGACTCTTGCCTCACTGCGGGGCGGTGCAAAAAATCTTAATAGTGGATAAGAGAATGAAACAAGTGCAGTTGCGCCAAACAGCCCCAGTAATGATTTTAAAAATGCACGCCTCTTCATTAATGCCCTTCCCGATTAAAAAATAATACCTGTTTATTTTTAATTCTACAGCAAGCGCCCTGCATGTCAAGCAAAATAACTTTTTTATAATTCAGGGGCAGGGTTATTTTTGTAAATTCCATATGAAATGTAATAATATTGTTCATGGCTTTGCAGGATAACAATGGCGAAAGGGCCGAGGCATACAGGGTGCTTGCCGATCTTTATTCAAAGGTGCCGGATGATGAGGTATTAGAGACAATGAAGGAGGATTTCGGTATGGAATCAAAAGAAACTACTGAGGAAATCTCCGCGGATTTTAATTATCTGTTTGAATATCCCGGCGGAAAACTTCAGCCGGTTGAATCCTTCTATATACAGACTCAGGGCAACCCCTCAACCGAAGCTGCCGAATTCTATGCCGCAGCAGGACTGACGATAGACGAAGAATTCCACTATATACCAGACCACCTGTCGTTGGAATTTCTTTTCATGAGCTATCTCATAAACAATAAAATGCTCGACCTCCAGAAAAATTTCCTTGAAGAACATATAATGAATTGGGTACCTTATTACTGTGAAGAAATCAAAAAACAGGCCAAAACCGTTTTTTACCGCGAGATTGCCGAGATAACCAATGATTTTCTGGCCGCTGATTATGAAGAAATCATTAAGTAAACGGAGATAGCCTTGGCCGGAAAAATATTTGATAAACAGTCCCTTCAGGCATGGTCGGTCGGTTTGAATTTTGTACTATCAACCTTCGTAGGGCTCGGGATAGGCTACTGGCTCGACGGGCTCTTTAAAACATCACCATGGCTTACAATAATATTCCTGATATTAGGTATTGTCGCCGGGTTTAAGGAGCTCTTCAGCCTGGCAAAAAAACAGGGAAATGGAACTGATAAAGAAGGTTAACAGGACTTCGATAATAATACTGATCCCTCTGGCCCTGATCTCATTCTTCATTGAATGGAAAAAACTTCCTGTAAGCATCCTTGCAGGAGGGATACTCGGCCTTGCCAATATCAAGGGGCTTGCATGGGGTGTTGAGGGGCTTCTTGGTTCACACAAGGCAAACGCCAAGATGGTTATCTTCAGCATGTTCCGTCTTTTAATGCTCTGCATAATAATCTCAATGCTGGTTTATCTGAAACTTGTAAACATTTTCGGTATCCTGATCGGCTTTACGGTCATTTTCACCCTCCTCATAATAGAAGGCCTTAAATACGCAAAAAACAGTTGATTGCTTCATTGCTACGTTGTAAGATGAGATATCAAATCATCCTTGTTTTTATACTACCGGAGGCATAATGATAGAACTTAATTTCTCCAATATGATGGAAGAGGTCATCGGGGTAAAGGGCATTACCGAAAAGCTTCTTGAGAGTTTCAAGAACAGGGTCGAGGAAGCACACCTGCAGATCGTCGGAAGGAAATGGAAAGAACTCGAATTCCTTGAACTCCCTGACAAGGAAACATCGGAAATCAAGCGCATCGCAAAAGAGATAAGGGGAGACTCCGATAATTTCCTGATCCTCGGTATAGGTGGTTCCGCACTCGGCCCGAGGGCCATACTTGAGGCGCTCAGCCCTCTTCACAATCTCCTGAAAAGCCCTCGTATTTTTATTTATGACAACGTCGACCCGAGGACATTAAAGCAGATCCTTTCAATTATTGATCTGAAAAAGACAACCGTGAATGTCATCTCAAAATCAGGAAGCACAGCCGAGACAGCAGCCTCATTCATGATACTCTGGGATGAGATGAAAAAAGCAATGGGAAACGATGCTGCAAAGAGGTTTGTTGCAACTACAGACCCTGAATCCGGCACTTTAAGGAAACTAGCAACAGAAAATAATATGCGAACCCTGCCTATAGGGGAGGGGATCGGGGGGAGATACTCTGTTTTAAGTCCGGTAGGACTGCTTCTGTCAGAGGTCATAGGAATTGACTCTGATGAGTTGTTGAAAGGCGCTAAAGATATTCACAGGAAATGTTCTGATCACGAGTTATGGCAGAATCCTGCATATATGTTCGGCTCCCTGCTTTATCTTATGAATACCGAGGAAAAAAGAGACATCAATGTGATGATCCCTTATGCAGACAGCCTTAAATCCCTTTCTGAATGGTTCTGCCAGTTATGGGCTGAGAGTCTCGGCAAGCTCGGCCTTGGGATGACCCCCTATCCTTCTGTAGGCACAACCGACCAGCACTCCCAGCTGCAACTCTGGATGGAAGGACCCGAAGACAAGGTGGTCATTTTTATCAGGATCAACAACTATGGCGTCGATATATCGATACCCGGAGTATTCGAAGATATTGAAGGCATGCACTATCTTTCAGGACACAGCCTCTCTGGACTGATTAAGGCAGAAGAGGAATCAACAGAACTCGCCCTCGCAAAGAATGGAAGACCTAATCTGACGATCAATATACCTCTGATCGATGCATATCACTTAGGACAGTTATTCCATTTTTTTGAGATCGCAACGGCCTTCACAGGGTTTCTTATAGGCATCAACCCCTTTAATCAGCCCAGTGTTGAAGAGGGGAAAAATTTTACCTATGGCATGATGGGCAAAAAAGGTTTCGATTCAAAAAAGCTCGAGGTCGAGCAGGCCAGGGATAAGAAGGTCTGCTGGAAGATTTAAAATAGGGCAGGTACTTTAGGTATTTTTGCCCTGCCCTTCATCCTATTTATTTTTTAGTCTTTGCTTTTGAACCTGTCTTTACTGTTTTCCTGGTCCCGGGTTTTGAGACGGTCTTCGCAGGTTTCTTCGCCTTTGGTTTTGAAGCGGTCTTCTCTGTCTTTTTCGTCACCGGCTTTTTGCCTGCTTTCTTTTCCCCCGAAGATTTTGAAGACAGATCTTCTGAAGCCTTCTCCTCTATAACCATAACAGGACGATCTTCCTTTTTCTCCAGTTCTTTTCCTTTTTCCTCCCCGAGAAAGCCGAGTATATTCTCTTCGCGTATCATGGTCACTTCTTGTCCGTCCAGTTCAAATTCACTTACCATATACTTTTCATACATAACCTTATCCCCGGGTTTTACTTCCGTAGGTACAAATATCTTCTTCTTTTCCTTTTCCTTGCCCTTCCCTTTTTCTTCCTTGTATCTTCCCGGACCAACAGCCACAACAACGCCTATCTGCGGTTTCTGCTTTGCAACCTCAGGAATTATTATCCCGCTTGCGGTCCTTTCCCCTGAATCAACCGGCTTAATTACCACCCAGTCATTTAACGGCCTTATCTTCATAAAAACCTCCTTGATTTATTAATTTTTAAGAGAATAAGTTATTGTAAAATTATATATATTAAACCCTGCAAACCGGTTAATGTCAATGAGAGGAGAACCGTGAAGCTCAGGATCGCACTGATCAACCCCTGGATATACGATTTTGCTGCGGTGAATCTGTGGTCAAGGCCGCTCGGACTTCTCAGGGTCGCCGAATACCTCAGTCAGTTCGATATCGATCTTTCCCTGATAGACTGCATGGATATGTTTAACAACAAAAACTACGGTAAGGGGAAATATCCAAAAGTGATGATCGATAAACCTGCATGCATCAGGGGAGTTCCAAGAAATTTCGGAAGATACGGGATCAGCGTTGATGATTTTAGAGACACCCTGATAAAAAACTCGCCTTTTGACATGGTTTTTATGACATCCATCATGTCTTACTGGTATCCGGGTGTCCGGAAGGCTGTAGAAGTCATCAGGTCTGTTTCTAATGTTTCTAATGTTTCTAATGATATGCCGATAGTTTTGGGCGGAATTTATGCAACTCTATGGCACAGGCATGCCTCAGAAAAATCAGGGGCTGATTTCATTTATAAAGGCCATATCAGCGACAACATAAAGTTTGTCCTCAATACCTTCGGCTTCAGGATCAAAAAGAGAAACCCCAAAACCCCTTATCACAGACTTTCCCTCTATAAATACTATCCTTTCGCTCCTGTGCTGACAAGCGCCGGCTGCCCTTATAAATGCGCCTATTGCAGTTCAAATTTGCTGAATAAGGGATTTACACAAAGAGATCCCCAAAAAGTTATCGATGAGATAAAAGAACTTTACGATATCGGGGTGCGTGATTTCGTTTTTTACGATGATGCCCTTCTTGTAAATTCGGATTCACATATCAAGATCATTCTAAAGGAAGTTATGAAACAGGCGCCGGATATGAGATTTCGCTGTCCGAACGGTTTGCATGCAAGGTCTATCGATGATGAACTTGCGTATCTTATGAAAGGTTCAGGGTTCAGGACACTCAGGTTGGGCCTTGAGACTGTCGACACAGGAAGACAGATTCAGACAGGCGGAAAGGTCTCATCAGAAGAGCTTATCAACGCTGTGGATATCCTGAAAAGACGCGGTTTTACAAGAAATAATATCGGTGTTTATCTGATGTATGGCCTGCCCGGCCAGAGTTTTCAAGAAGTAAAAGGGGGTGTGGAGTTCTTAAAGAGCCTTGATGTGAGTATTTACCTTGCAGAATTTTCCCCTATACCGGGAACAGAATGCTGGAGCGAACTTATCAGCAAAGGTATTATCAGCAATGACATAGACCCTCTTCTGACAAACAATACGGTCTTCTCTTATCTGTTTTCAGGATATGATATTGATGAACTTGAAAAAATAAAACTCGATGTCAAAGGATACAATAACAGTTAGCGCCTTCACGTCCTTACTTTTGTCTACACCAAAAAACTGTGATATGCTTTAAACAGAATTGAAAGGAGGCATCTCAGAATGCAGCAGTCTGCATACCCGGCATTACCGATACTCTTAGTGGATGACGAACCACAGATCCTGGATACTTTCAGTGACATACTGCAATCAGCAGGTATAAATAATATAATTACAGCAGGGGACAGCAGGGAGGTCATGCCTTTACTTGCACAAAAGGATTTGTCATTAATTGTGATGGACCTTACAATGCCTTACTTATCGGGCCTTGATCTGCTCCATGAAATAAACCACTCATTCCCGCAGATCCCTGTAATTGTTCTGACCGCTACCGATGATCTTAAAACAGCGGTCGAGTGCATGAAGACAGGGGCTTTCGATTATATTGTTAAGCCTGTAGACATGAACCGGTATTTATCAAGCATAAAAAAAGCGCTCGAAATATCCGCCCTTCGCAATGAAGTCTTTTCGCTCAAACAGTACCTTCTTACAGGTCAACTTGAGAATGAGGCGGTCTTTTCTTCAATAATCACAAAAAGCAGGAAGATGAGGGCGCTTTTCCAGTATATCGAAGCTATAGCACATTCTCATCAGCCGGTTTTAATCACAGGGGAAACAGGAGCGGGAAAGGAATTGATCGCCAGGTCAATCCATGATCTGAGCGGCCGGAAGGGTTTATTTACCGCTGTAAATATAGCAGGTTTAGACGATCAGATGTTTTCAGACACCCTTTTCGGTCATAAAAAGGGAGCGTACACCGGAGCTGAACAGACAAGGGAGGGGCTTATTGCCCAGGCCTCGGGCGGAACCCTGTTTCTCGATGAAATAGGCGAACTGAGTGATACATCACAGATAAAGCTCCTGCGACTATTGCAGGAACATAAATATTTTCCCCTTGGTGCCGATGTACCCAGACGGAGCGATGCACGAATTGTGGTAGCAACCAACAGGGATGTCCAGGAGTTGATGCTCAAGGAAAAGTTCCGCAAGGATCTTTACTACAGGCTTCGTGCACATCAGATCCACGTCCCCCCACTTCGTGAAAGACTTGAGGATATTCCACTTCTGTTAAATCATTTTCTCGATGAAGCCGCAGGCTCCCTCAGCAAGAAGAAACCTTCATATCCAAATGAGCTGATCACGCTTCTGTCAACTTATCATTTCCCCGGAAATGTCCGCGAACTTCAGGCCATGGTATTTGATGCAGTAGCACGGCAAAGATCAGGTATTCTTTCAATGGACAGTTTCAGGGAAATCATAAGACAGGACAATGCTGTACATAAAACAGTTTTCTCATCAAATAACCCGTCCTCAAACCTGTTATCCTCTATCTTCGGCCGTTTCCCCACCCTTAAAGAGATTGAGGACTACCTTATCTCCGAGGCATTGAGGCTCTCGAATAATAACCAGGGGATAGCAGCATCACTCCTTGGCATAACACGTCAGGCCCTTAATAAACGGCTGAACAGGGCCGAATAAAGTTCAACTCCTCAAAATCGACCTTTACCTTCTTCAGTCCAGGTCAAAAGGATGCGACATTATTTGCAATCAACTAAATTCCTTTATTATTATAACTCTTTGATTTCTATTCTTTTTCCGGATATCTTCACTAAAATCTGAATAAATCCATTGCATCCCCGTGAGATAGCGCAATTCTTTATATGTCTATGCATATCTTATTGATTAAAAAGATAATTTATTTTTCAAAAGAAGATGGCAGCACTTATGCTTTATAGCTTTAAGTTAAATAAATAATTAATACCAATCATAATAACGATAATTTCAAGTAATGGCTTTAAAAAATACAGAAATTATTAACCTTTTCGATGATATTAGCAGTAGAAACAGGGAGGACGATATGTTTGGAATCATCACACTAAAGGATGAGGTTACAATAAACAACCTGCCAGAGTGGATCAGCAACTTAAAAGACTCGTTATCGAAATGGGACGTAGTGGTTGTTGATACTGCGGAAGTTAAAAAAGTCGACATAGCAGCTATCCAGATGCTCATAGCAGCACGGAAAGAGTGTTTAAAGAACGGTCACGAGTTTATTCTGAGGAAATCAGATGCTGTGACAAATCTGCTGAGATCGGTAGGGATCAGGCTGTGAACTTTCTGTTCGAGCAGAAGCAGATAAAAGAATTTCCTGAAGATGCATCGAGATGTCCTTTCTTCAATAAACATTATGTTGGCACCTGCAGCAGATATGCATTGTTTTATGTGCCGGGTCTTGAGGAAAGAAAAAAGTACTGTCTCAATACAGCGTTCAAATCGTGTTATTTATACCGGAAATATGCGTCTGAAGACAATGTATAGAGCGACTATGCCGGATGCTGTCGCGAGATCCATGGGATAAGAATGTTTGAGCACAAGAAAATACGCAGCGTCTTTATTGATGAAGCGATGGAGCGGATATTAGAGATCGAGAAGGGACTGCTTCAGCTTGAGCAGTATCCGGATGACGAAGAGCTTATAAATACAATCTTCAGGGCAGCCCACACCATCAAGGGTTCCAGCGCTTCAATCGGTTTAAATGAACTCTCCGGATTCACACACGGCATCGAAGAAATCCTCGACCTTGTACGCCTTCGTAAACTAATTCCCGGGAAGGAATTAATCAGTCAGCTCCTTGAGTCATCTGATCTCTTAAAAGAAATGGTAACATCCCTGGCTTCAGATATGCCGTTTGATTTTACAAAATGCGAAAATTCAATAATCCGCATGGGAGATCTGAAAAACAAAATACTGCTGAAACAGTTCAAGATTATCTTCATACCGGATCATCATCTGTTCAGAAAGGGTCTGGACCCTGCAGACATAATTGCAGGGCTCAGGGATATCGGGGAGGTTACAAACATAAAGGCTTTCACTGATGAGGTGCCTGCCCTCTCCGAAATAAGCCCTGATGAACTTTATCTCAGATGGGATATCTCCATAAGAACAGACAGGGATTTAACAGATATCAGAAAGGTCTTCGAATTCGTGGAGGAAGGAAGCGATATAAAAATATTCCCTGTGATCGCGCCTGACCAGGGCATGCCGCTATTAGGCCAGATGCTTGTTGAGGAAGGGACCGTAAAGGCTGAGGATATCGCCGAGGCGCTCAAGGTGCAGAAAAGACTGGGGGAGATCCTCGTTGAGCATGACAAGGTTGCCGAGACCGACATCAAAAGAATGGTCGATAAACAGAGTCTCAAGAAGATCGAACTGTTTAAAAACTCGGTATCATCAACCATAAGGGTCGATCTCAAAAAGCTCGACCACCTAATAAATATTGTCGGAGAGATGGTAATCATCCACTCAATGTTCCAGCAGATAATCCACGGTAACGGCAACCTCAAAGAGACGCCTGAAAATCTGGACGCTCTCTTTTCCCAACTGCAGAGGATAGGAAAAGATATACAGGAGAGCGCAATGTCCCTCAGAATGCTGCCTGTAGGAGAGGTATTTCAGAGGTTCTCACGGCTTGTGAGAGAACTTTCCGGCAACAAAGATAAAAGAGTCGAACTGGTCATGGCAGGCGAAGAAACAGAACTCGATAAAGGTGTGCTGGAAAAGATAACCGACCCCCTTGTGCATCTTATCCGGAATGCAATAGACCACGGGATGGAGACATCAGGGGAAAGGACGGCAATAGGAAAACCTCCTTACGGCAAGATCCACCTGATTGCCTACCAGATGGGAGACTCCGTATATATCGAGATAGAAGACGACGGAAAAGGACTCGACAGGGAAAAGATTATCGAAAAGGCCATTGCAAAAGGGGTGATAAAAGACAGTTCGGGACTTTCGGATGATCAGATATATAACCTCATATTCCTGCCTGGCTTTTCGACTGCGGATGAAGTATCCGACGTTTCAGGAAGGGGCGTAGGCATGGATGTTGTCAGAAAGAACATCGAATCCCTCAATGGAAAGGTAAACATGCATACAAAACCGGGCATCGGTACTACTATATCCATAAAACTGCCCCTCACCCTTGCAATAATCGACGGACTTACTGTGCTCTTAGGCAACGATGCCTTTGTGATACCGATAACATCTGTCATAGAATCACTCAGACCCCGCAGGGAAGATGTAAAGACGCTCAATGAAAAATGCGAGGTCATCAATGTAAGGGGAGAATTCATACCGCTGATAAGACTTTATGAACAACTGGACATAACCCCGCTTAAGAAAGACCCTTCGGAGGCGATAGTAGTCCTTGTTTCACACGAGAACAAAAAACGCTGTCTCCTTGTAGATGACCTGGTAGGACAGCAGCAGGTCGTTATCAAGAAACTTGGCACGGCGATGCCAAAGGTCTTTGATGTCGCAGGCGGAACAATACTCGGAAACGGCAGGATTGCCCTGGTGCTTGATGTGCCGGGGATCATAGAAAATGTAACCTTATCGGTCTGAAAGGAGGTTTTATGGCTGACGCAACAGCGACTGTCGTACCGGGACAGTCCCTCGAAAAACAGCAGTACATAACTTTCTATCTGAATAATGAGGAATACGCAGTAGACGCACTTAATGTACAGGGGATCATCGAGCTTTCAAACATAACAAAGGTCCCGCACCTTCCGGAATTCATAAAAGGTGTTATAAACCTCAGGGGAACTATAATCCCTGTTATTGATCTGAAACTGAAATTCGGAATGGGCTGCGAAGAATACAAAAAACATACATGTATTATTATCACGGATTTCTCAGGCGGCGTAATGGGCATAATCGCTGATACAGTATCCGATGTCCTGCATATGCCGGACGAGTCTGTTGCTTCCACACCTTCTCTTGGAACAAAGATCAGGACAGATTTTATCAAGGGCATGGGACAGGTTGACAACAGGCTGGTGATCATACTGGATATCGAAAAGATCCTCACTCAGGATGAAACTTCTCTGGTATCGGATATAACAGGCGGGGAATCGGCCGGCAACTGATATAACTTATTACTACAGAAAAGGAGGCAGCATGAGGACTACTATTGTAAATAAAATTTATATCGGCATCGGCATATTGGCAATTGTATTAATAGGGCTTGCCGTGTTTTTCGAAAATACCGTCAGAGATACCAAAGCCGATATTGAGGACGTCGATAAGTACCGTGAAATTCAGTCGCAGATAGCCCCGAGGATAATAGACCATCTGAAGTGGACTGAAGAACTTGCTGTAGGAACCATGCTGTTTGGAAATGATTTTACAGGACAGATGGATCATACGAAGTGTAAATTCGGGGAATGGTACTATTCTTTTAAACCTCCAAAAGAGGATGAAGATACTTTCAAAAAAATAGAGGGACCTCACAGAAAACTGCACGCGACAGCCCAAAAGATTCTTGCGGCATTAAAGGAAAAAAAGCCTGATACCGCAAAGCGGATATACCTGGAGGAGACAACACCTGCACTGAAGGAGACACAGACAAACCTGATTACACTGAGAGATGAATTTAAAGACAGAATCGTGAGCGCCAGGACATCTGAAATAAAAAGACACCAGGAGCGGTTAAGCAAAACAGCCCTTTTTGTCTACATGATTATTCTGCTGGCGTCAGTCTCTGGTTCCATACTGTTCCTGGCAAAACCGATCAAGACGAGTCTCAGTTCCATTTCGGGATGGATTAATGTCATGTCAACAGGCGATCTCACAAAAAATACCGATATCTCGTCGAAAGATGAAATCGGGAACATGTCATCAAGCCTTAAGGGCATGGTCCATAAAATCAAAAAGGTTATAGCACAGACCAGGGAGTCATCGAACCAGGTTTCGGTGGCATCGGAGCAGATAGCTGAGGCCAATCAGAGTTTCTCACAGAGGATAACCGAGCAGGCAGCCTCGATAGAGGAGACCTCGGCTACTATGGAAGAGATGTCCGCATCGATAAAACATACTGCAGAGAATGCAAGGGAGGCCAATAAACTCGCACAGGCAACAAGGTCCCTGGCAGAGTCGGGGGTCAGTGTTATGAGCGACACTATAAGGGCCATGGATGAGATAAACAGGTCATCCGGCAGGATAGCCAATATCTCCAATGTAATAGAGGAGATAGCGTTTCAGACAAACCTTCTTGCATTGAATGCGGCAGTGGAGGCGGCAAGGGCAGGAGAACACGGCAAAGGCTTTGCAGTTGTGGCATCCGAGATAAGGAGCCTTGCGCAGAGGGCATCACAGTCTGCAAAGGAAATAACAGGGCTTATTGAAGACAGTTCTGAAAAGACAGGCAGGGGCGTGCAGCTTGCGCATGAACTGAGCAGGAAGCTCGAGGAGATAGGGACGAGTGTCAAGAAGGTTACCGACCTGATGGAAGAGGTTGCAGCTGCAGCCGGTGAGCAGTCCTCAGGAATCAACCAGGTCAACACGGCGATGTCACAGATAGACCAGACTACCCAGCAGAACGCCTCACTCGTCGAGGAGACCGCATCAGCGGCGGAAGAACTTGCAGCCCAGGCAAAGGAACTGAGAAACCTCATTGCGTTTTTCAAGGTGGATGAAGAGACTGAATTTGAAAAGGAAAGTCTGAGAGAAAAAGAGGTATTTAACAGGACTGCTGCCAAAGATAAGGGCTTCCGTCAGCCCATGCAACCGGAAAGGGCAAGGACTCTTCCCGCTCAGGGTCCACGGATGATCTTCAGTAAAACCGTGAAAGAAGAGGACTCCAATGGAGGATTTGAAGAGTTTTGATCCGGACATCAGTGATGAAGTCTTTTCCCTGTTTTCCGAACTGATATACAAGACTTCAGGCATAAGGCTTTCCTTTGTAAAAAAGGGGCTTCTGATATCAAGACTGTTAAAAAGGCTGAAGATACTCGGGCTGACGAATTTTCATGACTATTATCACAGGGCAAATAATGATACTGAAGAACTTGTGGAGATGCTCAACTGTATCTCCACACATACTACCATGTTCTTCAGGGAGAACTATCATTTTGAATATCTCAAAAACATCATCATCCCGGAACTGCAAAAAAGGAAACATGAGAACACCTTAAGAATATGGAGCGCAGGATGTTCAACAGGAGAGGAGCCCTACTCCATAGCCATATCCGTCCATGAAGCATTAAGACAGTTTCACGGATCAAGCAGGCACGACGCACTATTCAGCGGGATGGATAAAGGGCAAAAGGGGGCCTGTTGCTTAATGCCTGCTTACGGCCGTGACCGGGATATAAAAATACTCGCCACCGACATTTCCACGGACGTTCTGGACACGGCACGGACAGGAATTTATGAACATGAACAGCTTCCCTATGATACACCTGAAAATGCAGCAGGAAGATATTTCTTAAAAGGCACCAAGGAAAACGAAGGGAAAATAAGGATAAAGGATTTTCTGAAAGAAACCATACACTTCAGGAGGTTAAATCTCAAGGATGCGGATTACCCTTTTAAGGGAAAGTTTGATGTCATCTTCTGCAGGAATGTCATGATCTACTTTGATGAAGATATGAGACGTCATGTCCTTTTGATGTTCCACCGTTTCCTGTCGGATGGAGGTCATCTTTTCCTCGGCCACTCCGAGACCATGATCGGCAAGGAAATGTTCAAGCCGGTCTACATAACGGTCTATAAAAAGATGTGATAAACAGGCAGGGATGCACCATGGTAAAAAAAGTAATCCTGAATATCTGCGATGTTTACGTATCGAGCGAACCTGCAATACTGCAGACCGTTCTTGGCTCCTGTGTCTCGGTATGCCTATGGGATGAGCAGTTAAGGATCGGGGGGATGAACCACTTCATGCTGCCGCAGATGTCCTTTGACACGGAGCGTCATGAGCGCTGCGGGTGCGAGTCGATAAATGAACTGGTAGGAGAGATGCTGAGGACCGGAGCGGATATCCGCAGACTGAGGGCTAAACTCTTCGGCGGCGGGAAATTACTTAGAGAATTCACTGAAAATCTCGATATAGGAAAGGAAAATATAAAGGCGGCAAAGGAGATGTTAAAAAAGTACGGGATCCCGGTCACAAAGGAATTTACAGAGCCCGGTTGTGGTATAAAGGTTATCTTTTATACTGCCACAGGGAGAGCCTTTGTAAAAAAGCTGGAGGAGATGCACACAGCAGATGACAAACACTAAAATCAGGGTTTTGATCGTAGACGATTCCGCAGTTATCAGATATCTCCTTACTGAAATACTTAATCAGGCAGGGGACATAGAGGTTATCGGCACAGCACAGGATCCCATATTCGCCGGACAGAAGATCAGGGATCTGCGTCCCGATGTAATAACACTCGATATAGAAATGCCGAGGATGGACGGTCTTACCTTTCTGGGAGAACTGATGAAGACCGACCCCATCCCGGTAGTTATGGTGAGCGCACTAACCCAGAAAGGCTGTGAGACCACGATAAAGGCCCTTGAACTGGGCGCTGTCGATTACGTGCCAAAGCCTCAGATAAATATATCGGTCGGCATCACTAACCTCGCTGATGATATCATCAACAAGGTCAGGATCGCCTCAAAGGCAAGGGTAAAAAAAGTTCAGAAACATGGATCTGATCTGGAGAATCTCTTTTCGCAACCCAGATACAACCAGTTCGAACTTAAAACCACCACTGACAAGATAATAGCTATAGGCGCTTCAACAGGCGGCACACAGGCGATCAGGGAAATAATAACCGCCCTTCCCGAAGCAACTCCGGGAATTGTTATAGCCCAGCACATGCCGCCGCTGTTTATCAGTACATTTGCCGCCAGGCTGAATTCTATATCGAGGCTCGATGTGAAAGAGGCGCATCCGGGAGACAGGGTCATAAGAGGGACCGTCTTGATAGCCCCTGGAGATGATCACATGATTTTAAGGCGTAACGGGGCAATGTATTATACAGAAATAAAGCATGGCCCTCTTGTAAATTTCGTAAGGCCTTCTGTCGATGTCCTTTTCAGCACGGTCGCAAAATATGCAGGGGAAAATGCAATAGGCATTATCCTGACCGGGATGGGAGAAGACGGGGCAAAGGGACTCCTCAGGATGAAAGAGGCAGGCGCATTTACAATCGCACAGGATGAAGAGTCATCTATGGTTTTTGGCATGCCCAAAAAGGCGATAGAGCTGAATGCCGTTGACAAGGTAGCTTCATTAACGGACATCCCGAAGATTATTCTGGAACATATCTGACCTTCCCTCAGTTAATTTATTTTAGTTTCGTTTGCTGCGATATTTTTCGGCAGTTCTGTTAAAATAATTCACTTGCCGGGATAGCTCAGTTGGTAGAGCAGCTGATTCGTAATCAGCAGGTCGGCGGTTCGAATCCGCTTCCCGGCTCCAGATTATAAGGGTTTGCGAAGTTTAGTGACAATGATGAAAATAAGAAAAGTGATTGTTGTAATCTGCTTTATTTCTGTTCCGGTAATCTTTTTGTTTCTGCTGAGTATATTTACAGCCGCCAATAAGTCAGAGTATTTCAAATGGGTCCCTGTTAATCCTGAAGACAGCCTCATACAGGTCACCACAGGCAAGACCGTTGTTGTGCCTTTTGAGTTCAGGGTCGGTGCGAATGTAACGGAAATGAGTTTCGATATAAAGGACGAGTCCTTGAAAAAAAGGGGCGTCTCTATAGAAAGCTCTGTCGTCCGGGTGAGAAACAGCATAGCGTCCTCACGGGTAATATTCAATTTTCGCCCTGAGGCAGGGATAAAAGCCGGTCACTATTATCTTACCGTCATTGCCAGGGACGCCGACAACGGGAAGATTATTCGCGAAGGGGAAATACCCTTTGCCGTCGATATATCCGATCTTACCTGGAAATGTTCGTGTTAGACAAGTCAGTTGTCAGCGGAACCACCAAAGGATTCCTATGAGATGATCGATCTGCACTCCCCAAACAATGAGATGGAGCTTGCCATGATCAAAAGCATCCTTGATTCCGAAGAGATAGACTATTTCGTAAAGAATGAGAACTTTGGTTCTCTGGAAGTAGGACCCCAGATAGCACTCTTCAATAAAAGGATGATAATGGTCCGGGGAGATCAATATGAAAGGGCATCGGAGTTGATAAAGGATTATTTGAAGGAGACAGCCCGGGGGGAGGATGAAACGGAACAGAGATATTCGCTTTTTGATAAGATAAGGATGGCTATTGAAGTTTTATTATTTGGATGGCTTATACCGGGGAGGAAGAACAAGCACGGTAGCGATTAGCTGAGGGAATTTTATTATGCCCAAAAATGCAAAAAGAATTAAAGTTCCAAAATCGGAGTTAAAAGCCCAATTGAAGGAACAAATAGGTTTTATTGTTTCATCATGTGAATTCTTTGATCAAGGCAAGCATCAGGAGGCGAAGAGGATAGCTACCCATCTTAGAATTCTATTTCATGACACCCGCATGTCAAAATCGCTACTTGGGCAACTTGGCTTGGAATCTATCCGTTATCTGAACACATCTGAACCGCATGATCCAGCCAATTTAGTATGCCATGTTGGTTTAATATCTTTTAGATTCGATTGTCCATCAGGCAGAAGGACTTGGATTGTACCAAAAGGCGATCCAGATAAATTGCCGAAGAAAGCTTTGTTAAGGCTTCCTGAATGGTGGAATATGAAGGTAATTGTAGCAAAAGGAAACAAAAAAGATATTGCCTTTTCGAGAAGAGAATTGGTGCTTCATGTAGCGAACACCGATGGAGGAAGTCATGTTGATAATGCCTTAGACGAGAATTACATGGCTTTGTCAAGATGGAATGCGATCGGAATTGTCACTATCCAAAATGGGATTGAAAAACCAATTGAAAATCCAGTCTTTGCATGCATTAGGCAGATTGCTCATGAAGTGTTGAGCACGCTGCAAACTAAACATCCTGAATTCTTTGAGAAACCTTATTCGTATAGAAAGTCTGGCTTGCCATCTGCTGATAACCCAGGCACGGGGGAACCCACAGTTTGTAGTCTCGAATTTAAGATGATCAATTGAGAATCAAGAGACAGCATCACTCCACTTAATATTTGCCCCTTGACTTGTCCCTTATTCTGTTAGAAAATAAGGCATGGACTGGAACGATTTTAGAATCATATATGCTGTTATTTTGTGGATTATATTTTTTGTTAAGCAGCTACTTTAATCCTCATTGACATCCGGGGCTTTTTAAGGGATAATCCAAATTCCAGCTGCCGTGCCTTACTCAATAAGTCAACTAATTCATCACCTAAATTACTCTCAATTAGACTTGATTGGAAGCCGTTGCATCCACACATACCGGTTACCGGTGACTTTGCTGCCTATGCGATGAGCCTGTAATGGGTTGGCTAATAACCACGAGATTTGAGATGCACTTTTTGGACATCGTATGGCACTGACGGTTTTCTGGTTCGCCAAATGGCGAAATGGGCGCTTTATCCGGTCAATACGGATTCAGCATCCCTGATCCTGATGGGTGACTGGTGCAGCAAGGCTGACACCGAAAGTAATGAAGACAACAGATGTGGCAGAGAATGGTAACCGAAGAAAAAGCGCAAAGACTCTTTTTGCGCTACAGATTATTATTGGCTCTTGACAGGGTCGCCTTTAATGGGTAACCCTTTTCCTTGCTTATGCTTTTCCCTGCTTTCTTTATTCACTGCACCTCATATCCTCGTTTATAATAAGACGCAATATACATGCCGAACACTATCGGATGTGTCCCTATTAAATTTTCATTCATATTTTTACGCCAATAGAACTAATCTGGTGGAGGATCACTGACACAATACCAAGCACTAACACCTTCACTTTCAGCGGCTTCGGCTAATACCTTATCCGCCGTGATGAATAATGTTTGTGACTTCCCTTTTAAACCGCTAAATTTCCTGTATTTAACAGATAAAATCTGGAAAGCATCTATTAAATCTATCTTATACTTCTTAACAATAGAGAAAGCTTCATCGACAAAACTATTTTTGAGATAGTCAATATCATATATTTCTAACGAGCGATGCCTTAGCATTGGGTTTAAACGATTAGCAACAATAAGATAGCCATCTATATTTAGAATACGATGTTTTTTAGATCCAAAATGTTTTGATTTGATTACCGAAATAGCCTCAATGAGTGTGCTGAAGAAAAATTATCCACCTGCGCGGCCTACCGTGCCTTTTGGGTACAAAGCTAAAATATACAAATTATTTGCAATATCATTTAAGCCAATCCTGTTAAATATAATGGCAATTTGAGAGAGACCTGCTGAAAAAAGTCTTTTTAATGGTTTATTTCTATTGTAATCAAAACCCTTTGACATGTGGTGTTTTAATATGGTTAGTTGATGTATTCGTTCAGCCTGCTCTCTCGCATCAGGTACCTGCTCTAATAGCATGCCGAACCAAGTTTCCCATTGTTTTCTCCATTGTTGTGATTTTTGCTTAGCATCAGTGTTTGGCGAATTAGCTGGAGAAAATAACCAAGCTGCCTCCCAAATGCCAACTTGATTTGAGGAAATTTTGATAAGTTCGTTCAGTTCATTAATTGTAATTTTTCCTGAGATTTTTTTAAGTAGGTGCTTAATATGTTCTATTGTAATAGCGGAATTGTCGTTTGTAACTGTTTGCAAATAAGACAAAAGATCGCTCATTGAAGTAATTTCTGTCTGATCAACCATTTTATTATCCTTTTTTCCCCCTCTCCATGCGACTATTATTTGAGCTGACAAACAATGATAATTACTAATATTGGAAGCCCTATTCGATAGTAATAAAGGAGCATAATGTGTTATACCTCCTTTATATTTCCTAAAACGTGGTCATCGGGCGCCGGATTTATCGGCAATCCTGCGCAACCTTATGGTTTTATTTATTGATCAAACATCTTTTCTGTAAGCTCCTCGCACGCCCCATCCAAACCCGGGAACATCGAACCAGCGGTGATGCCCATAAAAGAAAGCTCCTGCATGACTCTGTTTCTCTCAGAAACCGGAATATCTATTGCAGTGAGATAGGTGCACTGTTTTAGAGCTTCTTTGTCTTTTACATAGGATTCTATATCGTCGATATTTGTCACTGTAGTGGCTGATTGCTGAGGGATTAGTCGTTCATTTTCAATTGCAAGAAACTCCATCATGGACAGGTGAAGATATGGGGCATTTAACATTATCAGTTGACTCCAGTGGCTTCTCCAGTTTTCTTGATCAAAAATGTATACCCTTACATCACCAGCAGTCTTTTCGGTCTTTACTACCTCTCTAAATGCAAAGAAGGCAGCGACATAAGGAGAGTAAGTCCAGTCGAGCAGTGGGGTTGGGTAACCGTGATGTTGCACCAGATTGAGGAACGCTCCATTTTCATTTGGTATCTGCAGATTAAAGACATGGGAGGTTCTTGCGCTAAGGTGCCTATATAAAAGAGATAAGTCATCGTTTAAAAAACGAGTCAAGTCATATCGTCCTCTTCTATGAAAGGCCGTTTTAAGCTTCCAAGGCTTTCGCTGTCCTCGAAATATATTATTATGCCCCGCCAGTTTAGAAACGAAAGCTTTATATTCTTCCCATGACTTTCTGTCTCCCTTAATGTCCGACGTAGTAGTAAATGGTTTTCTCGTTATGTTACTCTCCACATTGGCACCTAAATTGGTCTTAACTTTCAGATGAAGTTTGTTCTTCTCAAACCGAATTTCAACAGTTGCTTCATTGGAATGAGCAACTCCAGGGAATAAATGCTGAATGTTCTCCCAAACAGTCGGTAGGCTATTTCTCGGATCAATGGGCGCGACGAAAGATTTACAGGTGGTTTTCGTTTTCTTATCGGTCGTCTTGAAATATCCAGCCGAAGCTGGAAACCCCTTCTTGTCGGGCAGTAAGAAGGCAACACCTCCGTAATTCTTCCCAAGGTCGTCGATGTTTACGATAATCCGTCCTTCAAAATCACCCTGGGTATTACCTATCCATTGCCCTTTCAATACTCTATCCTTAGACAATACATAACAATTATAGAAACCCCTGTCTTATACGTTCATGGACAGAATATATCATAAACAATGGATTGAAGAAAGAAAATAATGAGTATGAAAACAGGTCTTAAAGTTATTGACATAATCCGTTGTGGGCCAAAAGAATTGCAAAGCATTTTTATTATCTTTTGGCTCTGTCAGCCGAAGATACGGACAATCGAATCTATGTCTTCGAAATCTCGTACTTAACAGGCAAAAGTCTATCAAGAGAAACATGCTTTGAGGCATCGAGGATTTCGATACCGATTATTCTGTCGTTTTCTCCGACATCGAGAACAACATCTTCCGAAACCCTCTTGTTGATAACGTCCTGTTTTCTGTCATCAAGCCTGATGTAAAGAAGGTCTGTTTTGTCGTTATAGACAACATTCATCTTACACCTCCCATTTACCGTAAAATACATACACGGTCACAGTTATTATTCTATCTCCCTCAACAAGATAAAATACTTCGACTCGTTTATGCTCATAATACTTATTATGCCGGTTCTGCTTAAAATCGTAAACCTTGGCTTTGCCAATGCGATTGTATTTGTCCGGAATTGAAAAACCCGTATGAATTACATCTTTGATTTCAGTTTCATTGCTGCCACGTTCTTCTGCCCGCTCTAAAGTGTGTGGATCGATCTGGATTTCCATAAGTTTTTTTCAATCTCTATACGCAATTCCTATTTAAGCATTCATGGACAGAATATATCATAAACAGTGGATTGAGGGAAGAAAATTTTGAGTAAAATAATGAGGCTTATACAATTCTTACGCTTCTTTCTTCTCTTCGTCATTTGCTGTAGTTCCTGATGTTTTATCCCCCTGTGGGACTTTTTATGAGATAATGCCTGAAGTCACTGGCGCAGGGGCTACAAAAGTCAAAAAACAGACCGTGTCTTTCCCGCGTCAGTGGAGTGATTCGTTATGCAATCTTCTTTTGCTTTTTAATAATTTCGGTTAAAGACCGCAGCGCTTGATTTACAGCGTCATGATCAGGAAAAAACTTAGCAACATCGGGTTCGATGACAACAACATTGGTTCCTTCTGCATATCTCTTTGCATATTTTCCGCGAATGCCCTTGCTGAAATCATATTCTTCGAGCATATCCCTATCTTTTTGCATTCTCTTCATATTGTTTCCTTTCTTTTTTTGTTGCTTTTCTTGCGCTTATTATTCTTATTTCATCCCCTCTTTCCGTATGCACAATTACAAGAAGACGGTTCTTAACGGAATTTCCGATGAGAGTGAATCTATCTTCTTCATCAGAATGTAAAGGATCATGGATAGTTAATGATAGAGTATCTTTGAAGGCTGTGCTCGCCTCGTCAAAAGAAACTCCATGAGTTTCAATATTTCTCCTTGCCTTGTTTGGATCCCATTCAAATGAAAGCATATTTTTGTGATTTATTATAGCTTTTGCAAATGAATCTGACAATGGGCTTAAAAGTTAGATTTTGCAGAATGGGCAAAATGCATTTAGGGTCAAACCTTCATTCTTCGTTCAGGGGGAATCCGGGTGACATCCTAAAGGCTTTCATGTATGGGTCAACTCCCCCTTCCCCTCTTAAATTAAGAGGGGGGTGTTACACCGACTTGATCGGAGAATCCAGGATTATCCGGCCTTTCCCGTACTTGATTCGGGGTCAAGCCGGATAATGACAACCATTGGAACAGAGTTCGCTATGAATATTCTGTGTTAAGGACATGGAATATAGGTCAAAGCACCGGTTAAAAAAGAATTGCTGGTTGATTTATTGGAATAGTTGTAAACAGTCATAATAATATCAAAGGTCCCGTTGAGTGTATTCATGTCTAAAACCACCTGATCGATCCCGGACATCATCGTTGAGCTGTTTTTTGATGAATGATTAAGTGTAACCATAATATCATTCCCTTTGGCTTCGGCATTGCCGTTTATGATCTGTATATTCCCGTCATAATGATCGATCCTGCCGATTGTGAGATATTGATTCCCTCCCATATCCGTAACACCGAGCCTTACAGTGCCCCAGGCATTTCCATTTGAAGAGACCTGCCAGCAGAATTCTCCAAGATAATTTGACGCTTCTGCATTCCCGTCGAATATCCCGATAACCAGACTTATTACGATTGCCATCCCAGTTAAAATAAGTTTTAAAGCTTTCATTCCCTGCCCTCCATCCGATACGTTAGTTTGTAAAAACATTTTACACTCCCCTCCTTGTCCGATGATATATAAACCATAAATCGGGTGCATAGTTTATATCTTTTCGGGCAATTGCATGTCAAGGGAAAAATTAAAAATAAGGGGAAAGGATATTATCTCTTCTGTTATACTTTATCATCAGCAAGGCAAGGATAAAGTGATATGGCAAAAGATTTTCAATGTGCATGTAAAGGCTGCGGTAAGTCTCCTGAATTCGGCAAGACAGAGATATGGATCCAGGGCGCAGGCGGGATGCTGTGCGAATCCTGCTGGAGGGCGACGCTTCAAAAAAATGATGTGCCATCAACAGATGCCGCCTCATCCGAACATGAATTCTGCTGTTTCTGCGCCATATGCAAGCGCACCCCGCCTGACCCTGAATACAAGATCTGGATAGAGACAGATAAAGGCTGCCTGTGCGAAAAGTGCTGGAGGGAAACTATCGGCAATTTGATCTCTCAAAAAACAGAGTCTTCCCCCGGCGTGGAAAAGGGCAAAGGGCCTGTTGATATACAGTTCGGGTGCTGTCTGATAAACAAGAAGCTGCTTATCAAAACCCTTGATGCGCTTCCATCCGGCGAGTACGTTCTGGTAATAGCAGAGAATTCCGATGCCGTAAAATCCACAGTGAATAAATATGTAAAGGATAAAGGATGTACCATTACGGAAATCAATGACCAGAACGGCACAAGCATCATAACCATCAGGAGACCCGGTTAGAACTCTGAAAGAGGAGAAAAGCATGTAAGGATGAAAAAATCATCTCTTCCCATCATCGTAATGGGATTAAGCTCGATCCTCCTGCAGATAACAACTCTGCGGCAGCTCCTCTCCACATTCTCAGGAAATGAACTTGATATCGGGATAACGCTTTCTGTATGGCTCATTGCTGTCGGTACAGGAAGTTACACAGGTCACAAACTCAGATTTAAGAATGCACTGGCAATATCATTCATAATAATAGCTCTCCTGTCACAGCCCACAATCCTGTTCACCGGGCTGATAAGGTCTTTTCTGACTGTTGAATTTGGAGAGACGGTTCCTCTTCTAATAACCATAATTTTTACAATCATTTCACTTTTGCCGTTATGTCTTGTTATCGGATTCCAATTCCCATTAGCCGTTGCTTATGCAAACGGGGACTCTGCCAAAGCATATGGCCTTGAGGCAG